>CAZQKE010000069.1:0-3973 GCA_964593865.1 uncultured Anaerolineaceae bacterium
TACTCGGCCACGGCCTTTTCCAGATCGCCGGATTGGGCGTATTCGTTGCCCCGCCGGAAGTGTTCTTCCGCCGACACCGGAGGCAGGGTTTGGGTCGGCGCAGTGGTCGTCGGCTCCGCGCCGCAGGCGGCTAATACCAACACAACCGGCAAGACGCTCAGCAAGATGACAAGTGTTCGACGCATCTCCGCCTCCTCTACTCAGGTTCAATGACTCCCAGCGCGATCAACAGCGCGGTCTCTATATCGTCCATTCTGGCTGCGCTTAACCGACCTACCCGTTTTCCCAAGAGAGACTTGAAGATCGTGGTGATCTGGCCCAGCAGCACCCGCGAATCATGGGGCAAGCCCGATTCCCGGGCCTGGATCAAAACGTCGGTATCGTACTGCCTGTCAAGGCCCTTGGTCGTCAGTGGAGCCACCACAACCGTAGGATGCCGGGGATTCAGGTTATCCCGGTTGTTCTGCAAGACCAGGACAGGTCGGATTTTTGTTTTCCTGGCCGCTGCCGGCGGCTCACCGGCGGGGTGAGGCAGTTCAACCCAATAAATCTCCCCGCGAAGACATTTCCGTACCGCTCTCATTCGGCCTCTTCCAGATACCGTTCATAGGCTTCCACAGCCTGATCGCTGATCGCCGAAAATTCGTGGACGACTTGTTCAATCAGCGGGGTCATGGATTCGTAATACGCCTCATCTTTGACGGCAGGATGTCGCTCCTGGACTTTGCGCCGATGGTGGGCCAACCGCTCTTGCTTTTTTTGCTCGGCTACAGAACGCGACCATGTTTTGGACCGTGTCACAGTCAACGTATGCGAATCCACCACTTCCAACATCACCCAATCGCCATCGTGCCAGTCAATCAGATGTCGCACCTGTGCGGGAAGCGGGATCATCTGTTCTTTGATCTTGGTCATCACACCCATTTTGCTCTCCTGCTCGGTCGGTCCTCCAATCACACAATCCGAAAAGCGTCTACCAGCACACACCGCCGCACCCGGACGAAATCGCGGGCACTGGTCAGCCCTTCGCCCGTGGGGCTGGCGATGGAGAAAGAGGTGAACCCCTCGCCGCCAAAGCCCAATCCGGCCAGGCTGGGGCCGTTCTTGACAAAGATGCTGGTGTTGATCTCCCGCGACATGCGGCTCAGCACATCTAGGTTTTTGGAATGGCATATGGCCGTGTGGCCCATGCCCTGTTCCACCTGTTTGGCCAGGTCAATGGCCTCGTCGGCGTTGCGGACCCGCACCAGGGGGATGACCGGCATGAGCTGCTCGGTCCAGACCAAAGGGTGCCGGGCGTCGGTCTCGGCGATGACCAGGCGCACGCTTTCATCCACGCGGACTCCGATCTCGCGCAGGATGACGCCGGGCGATTTGCCCACAAAGGCTTTGTTGACCACGCCGTGACGGCCCGGCCCCCGGTTTTCGGCCAGGATGACTTTCATCAGCCGCTCCAGTTGCCAGGAGGTGATCTCAACGGCGCCCCGTTGCAGCATCACCGCTTTGAGCCGGTCGGCGATGCCGTCTACGGCGATGATCTCTTTTTCCAGGATGCAGACGATGTTGTTGTCAAAGGATGCGCCCTTGACGATGTCGCGTCCGGCTTGCTCCAGGTCGGCGGTTTCATCCACCACCACCGGTGGGTTGCCCGGCCCGGCGCAGATGGCCTTTTTGCCCGATTTCATGGCCTCGGCGACGACGCCCGGCCCGCCGGTGACGACCAGCAGGCGGATGGCGGGATGGCGCATCAGGTACTGCGCGCTCTCGATGGTCGGCTCGCGGGGGCAGGTGATCAGGTCGGGCGGCCCCCCGGCTCCCCGGATGGCCTGGTTGAGCAGCTGCACCGTCTGGGCGGAGCAGGCTTTGGCTCCCGGATGGGCGTTGAACACGACGGCGTTGCCGGCGGCGATCATGCCGATTGCGTTGCAGATGATGGTGGAGGTGGGATTGGTGCTGGGGGTGATGGCCCCGATGACGCCGTAGGGGGCTAACTCCACCAGGGTCAGGCCCCGGTCGCCGGTCCAGGCCGTGGCCTGCAACGCTTCCACACCCGGCGTCCGCTCGGCGACCAGTTGGTTCTTGGCCAATTTGTCCTCATAGCGGCCCATACCGGTTTCCTGCCAGGCGGCGCGGGCCAGGACGGGGGCGTTCTCGACGGCGGCGCGGCGCATGGCGGCGATGAGGGCCGAACGGCGTTCCAGGGGCAGTTCCATCAGCCGCTTTTGGGCGACCTGGGCGGCGGCGATGGCTCCGTCCACGTCGGGGTAGACGCCGTCGGCCCCCGCTGCAGCAGGGGGCGGCGGTTGTGGCCCCCCGCCGGGAGCCGATCCACCCGGCGGTGGCCCCGCCGGGCGCAGGTCGGCCACAACCCGCTGCACAATCTCGGCAATGCGCCGTTCGTCCAGGGAAAGGGTCATGACTCCTCCTCAATCAGCCCCTGCACGACAAAGACTTCCACTCCTTCCCGGCGGCCCCGGATGGGAACCTGGCCCCGCGATTCCAGGTGGGCAAAGCCCCGGAGCCGTTCCGCCGTAGCCCCATCAACCAGGATTTCACCGCCGCTGGCCATCTCTTCCAGGCGGTGGGCCAGGTTTACCGTGTCGCCGATGGCCGTGTAGTTGAGCCAGTCGCGGGCGCCGATGTTGCCCACCACCGCCCGCCCGGTGACGATGCCGATGCCGAAATCGGTGCGCAGATGCTCCGGCAGCGTTTGGTGGTGTTTGCGCAAATCCCGTCGCAGTTTGAGGGCCGCCCGGACCGCCCGTTGCGGGTGGTCGGGCTGGGGCAGGGGAGCGTTGAAGATCGCCATGATCAGGTCCCCGGCGTAGCGGCTGATGGTCCCCTCATAGGCCAACACCGCCTCGACGGCGACGGCCAGGTAGCCGTTGAGCACGTCTACCAGTTCTTCCGGAGTCAGCACTTCGGATACGCGGGTATAGCCCCGCAGGTCGGCGAAGAGGGTGGTGATCTCCTGCTCGCTTCCCCCTAAGCGCACCTGCTCCGGGTCGGCCAGGAGGCGTTCGACGACCTGGGGAGAGACATAACGCTCAAAGGTTTTGCGGATCGCCTCTTTGGTAGCCCGCAAGTCATCGGTCTTTTGCTTGGCCTGGAGCCTGGTTTTGACACGGGCCAGCAGTTCGCGGTAGTCGAAGGGCTTGGCCAGGTAATCGTCCGCGCCCAGCTGCAAGCCCCGCACCCGTTGGCTTGGAGCGTTCCAGGCGGTAAGCATCAGCACCGGAATATCGGCGGTGGACGGGGTGGATTTGATCCGGGCGCAGACCTCGTAGCCGTCCATGAGCGGCATGTCTAGGTCTAGCAGAACCAGGTCGGGCAGGTGCTCCCGGACCTTGTCCCAAGCTTCCTGACCGTTGTAGGCACACAGAACCCGATACCCTTCCATGCTCAACAGGTCGCGGACCAGTTCCACGTTGTCGGGGCGGTCATCGGCGACCAGGATTGTGGGCGTCTTGCTCATGCTCGCAAACCTCTATGCCTTCCGGTATTTGACCTGACCGTTCACCTCCCAGGTGTCCACGACGGCCATGATGACGGCGTCACAGGGTTTTTTGTCGGTCAGCACCGTCTGCCGGGCGGAGGAGCCGGTGGCATAAAGCACCACGTCGCCCACCCCGGCCTGCACCGCATCGGCGGCAACGACATAGCCGCCGGTCTCTTCGTTTTCAATGTTCAGCTGCTTGACCACCAGCAGTTTGAAGCCTTCCAGTTTCTCGTCCTTGCGGGTGGCAACCAGCGTGCCCACCACTTTTCCCAAAAGCATACGCTCACCTCACCAGACCTTTAGGGTTGGGAAACCCTAAAGGTCTTTGTTCCCCAACCTTTGGGCAAAGGCCCGCACCCGCCGGTCGGCCTTTTCCATCAGCGGTGGGCCGTGCCCAAAGCAACAGATTTCAAAATCCAGCGACGCGATCCTGTGAATGGAGGCTATCGCCTGGGCCATATCGGGCGTAAAGAG
>CAZQKE010000070.1:0-6360 GCA_964593865.1 uncultured Anaerolineaceae bacterium
CGGATGTAGCCCAATCCCACATCGGCCAGGGTTTGGAGCTTGTTGCGGATGCGGGGCACGTTGGAAAAGAACGCCAACGCCTCTTCCACGGTCATATCCAGCACGTCGGCGATGTTTTTGCCCTTGTAGCGGATCTCCAACGCTTCGCGGTTGTAACGCCGCCCGTGACAGACCTCGCAAGGGACGTACACATCGGGCAGGAATTGCATTTCAATTTTGATGATGCCGTCGCCCCGGCAGGATTCGCAGCGACCGCCTTTGACGTTGAAGCTAAACCTCCCCGGTTTGTACCCTCGCGCTTTGGCCTCCGGCAGGCGGGCAAAAAGCTCACGGATGCCGGTGAAGACGTTGGTGTAGGTCGCCGGGTTGGAGCGGGGCGTGCGCCCGATGGGGCTTTGGTCAATGTTCACCACCTTGTCAATGTGTTCCAACCCCAAGATGGCTTCGTGTTTGCCCGGTTTGGCCTTGGCCCGGTAAAAGTATTGGCTCAACCGCTTGTAGAGCACCTCCACCACCAGGCTGCTCTTGCCCGAACCGGAAACGCCGGTCACGGCGATAAAGGTTCGCAGGGGGAAGCGGACGGTGATCTTTTTGAGATTGTTTTCCGCCGCCCCTTCCACCGTCAGGAAGTTGCCGTCGCCGGGGCGGCGCGTCGGCGGGATGGGGATGGACCGTTCGCCGCGCAGGTAGGCCGCCGTCAGCGATTCGGGGCACTGCAAAAAGGTCTCCGGCGGCCCGGAACAGACCACCCGACCGCCGTGCTCCCCGGCCCCCGGCCCCAGGTCTAGCAGCCAGTCGGCGGCCCGCATCGTCTCCTCGTCATGTTCTACGACAATGACCGTGTTGCCCAGGTCGCGCATCCCCAGCAGCGTCCGGATCAGCCGCCCGTTGTCGCGGGGGTGCAGGCCGATGCTCGGCTCGTCCAGGATGTAGAGGACGCCCATCAGCCGCGAGCCGATCTGGGTCGCCAGGCGGATGCGCTGGGCTTCGCCGCCGGAGAGGGTAGATGCTTTGCGGTCAATGGTCAAATAGTCCAACCCTACGTTGACCATGAAGGACAGGCGGTCGTGGATCTCTTTGAAGATCTGGCGCCCGATCAGCCACTGCCGTTTGGTGAGCGGCGGGGGATCCTCCCCTTCCCGTGGGGCGTTGCCCTTTGTCACCCGCAGATTCTTTACCCAATCCAACATCTCGGCCACGGACATGGCCGCCACCTGGTCAATGGATTTCCCGGCGACGGTGACGGCCAACGCTTCCGGTTTGAGGCGGCGACCTTTGCAGACCGGGCAGGGCCGTTCGGCCATGTAACGTTCTATTTCCTGGCGGATGTAGTCGGAAGTGGTCTCCCGGTGGCGCCGCTTCAGGTTGGGGATGACGCCCTCAAAGCGGGTGGTGTAGACGTGCAGCCGCCCCTGGGCCGTCCGATAGCGGATGCTTACCCGATCCTCCTCGCTGCCGCCGTAGAGGATGTAGTTCAGATGGGCGGGTGCGAGGTCGCGGACGGGAACGTCCAGGGGGATGTTTTTCTGCTTGCAGGCAGCCTCCAGAAGCTGCCAATAGTAGCCGTCGCCGGAGCGGTTGCGGCTCCAGGGTTCAATGGCTCCCTCTTTGAGCGATTTGTTGCGGTCGGGGATGACCAGGTCGGGTTCAATTTCCAGCTCCGTGCCCAAACCGGTGCAGGCCGGGCAGGCTCCATGGGGGCTGTTGAAGGAAAAGGTGCGCGGTTCAATTTCGGGCAGGTTGATGCCGCAATGCACGCAGGCAAAATGCTCCGAAAAGAGATGGTCGCGGGGGTGGTCCGGGTCGGTCACGTCGGCGATGAGCATCACTCCTTCGCCCAGTTTGAGGGCCGTCTCCACCGAATCGGCCAGACGGGTGCGATCCATGTCGGGGCGGACGATGAGGCGGTCCACCACCGCTTCAATGGTGTGCATCTTGTAGCGATCCAGGGCGATCTCCTCATCCACATCATGGACCCGGCCGTTGACCCGCACCCGGACAAAGCCCTGCTTGCGCACTTGCTCAAAGACCTTGCGGTGTTCGCCCTTGCGGTCCTTGACCAGGGGGGCCAGGATGAGGATGCGACTGCCTTCGGCCATCTCCTGGATGGCCTCGACGATCTGGCCCACCGTCTGTTGGTTGACCTCGCGGCCACAGCGGGGGCAATGGGGAACGCCGATGCGGGCGTAGAGGAGCCGCAAATAGTCGTAAATCTCGGTGACGGTCCCCACGGTGGAGCGGGGGTTGCGGCTGGTCCCTTTCTGGTCAATGCTGATGGCCGGGCTGAGACCGTCAATCTGGTCCACGTCGGGCTTGGTCATCTCACCCAAAAACTGGCGGGCATAGGCCGAAAGGGACTCCACGTAACGTCGTTGACCTTCGGCATAGAGGGTGTCAAAGGCCAGCGACGACTTGCCCGAACCGGACAGTCCGGTGATGACGATTAGCCTATCGCGGGGCAGCTCCACGGTGATATTTTTCAGGTTGTGGACGCGGGCGCCCCGGATGACGATTTTCTTTTCCTGCGACATTCGTTTCCCTCCGTGGCCCGGCTTGCGGCGGGCAACAAGCCATTATATCACGGAAGGGAGGGGGGGCAAAAATCGGTCGGGGCGGGACGGCAGCCGAGCCGAAAGCCCGGCTGCCGATGCGAAAGGAGCGGCGCCACCGGGACAGGTTGCTTTTCCGGCCAAATCGGACGTTGGACGGTTCCGCGCCGGGGAAAAAGCAACGATGCCCGCAAAGCCAATGGCGAACAAAGGTGCAACAACACCCGTCCGCCTCCGAAAGCCGGAGCAAACACATGACGCGTTCCGTAAATCCGCCGAGGGGCGGTTGGTTTTACACTCTCTCCGCGCCCTCGGCGGATTTGCGGTGAACCCTAACGGTCGCGGAGCACAAGGGGCAAATAGACTTTGTACGCGGCCTTCGGTCGCCCAAAGAGGGCAAAGTCGCTCAGGTGACAGACGGCGACGGACAGGCGGTTCCGGTCCGGCTCTCGGCGATAGGTGGAAGGCGGCGTGCAGGTACCGGCCGCATCCTGCCAGGTGTCCCCGTCCCGGTAGTCAAGGACCAGCGAGTCTTCTTCCAGCCCGGCCACATCGGCGTCGGTGTAGGTCATGGTCACGGTCACGCCCTTTTGGAAGGCAAAGCCGGAGAGACGCTCGCCACCCCGGTAGGCATCCAGGGCAAAGGCCCGCCCGGCATAGCCCCACCCGGCAGGGGGCGTCTCCGCCGGGCGGGTGGTGTAGAGCAGCGTCACCGACTCCGTGACCGAGCCTGCCGGTGCCTGAACGGTGGTGGTTACCCCCGGTTCCTCTACGACGGTGATGGTGCAAGGCCGGGTTGCGGTGACGGATGTCATCTCGTTGCCGATGTCAATGGGGTCGTCGGCGGCGTTGTCCGCCGTATCGGGATCGTACCGATCGCTGCCGATGACCACGCCGGCCTTTTCCGCCGTGTCCGTCACGACCCGGTGGACCACCGACGCGGTATAGACTACTTTTTGGGTGGTGTTTTCCCCCAGGTCGGACGGCTCCCAGAGGACAACGTCGGTCACGGTGCGGGCGGAAGCCGGACGCAGGTCCTGTCCGGCGAGCCTGCCGGGGAAGGTGGGGGTGATGGGCGCAGTGCTGGAAACGACGCCGCCAAAGGACATGCCGGACGGCAAGGTGTTGGTGATGCGCGGGTGCGTCGCCTCCCCCGGACCGCCGTTGGTAAAGATCATGGTGTAGGTGACGACCATGCCGGGCACGACCGGGTTGGGCCGGTGGTGGTAGGCGATGGAGAGGTCGGCGGCGTTCTGGACGGTGGTGGTGGCGGTTGCCGTATTGTTCGCCGGGTTGGGGTCCCCTGTGGTCGCCGTGACGATGGCGGTGTTGGTCAGGGTTCCCAGGGAGATGGGCGTGACGCCGATGGTGACGGTGGCGACGGCGCCGGGACCGAGATCGCCCAGGGTGCAGGTGACGATTTTGGCGTACTCGCTGCAGGTCCCCTGGGTAGCGCTGTAGGTGACCATGGAGCTCACGCCAAAGGGCAGGGTGTCGGTGACGAATACGGAGGTGGCCGTGACCGGCCCGGCGTTGCCGATGGACAGGGTGTAGGTCAGCGGCTCGTACACGATGACCGGATCCGGCGAATCGCCCTTGCGCAACGCCAGGTCCGCTCCCCCCTGTTGGGGGAAACTCGCCGCCGGGGCGTCGGCCATCACCGATGCTGCCACGACGCCCCCGATCAGGGCGAGCAGCAGGAGGGAGAAAACGGCCATAATTCTGTTCATTTGTGCACCTCTTTGTAGAATTGACCGTCATTATACACCCCCTTGGCCTTATCGGTCAAACGGTGGCCCCGGCATTTCGCCCGCCGCCGTGCTCCATAGGCCCCACCGCCTACTTTGACACCGCCGCACCGATCGCTTATAATGGGACGGCGTATCACGTCGGCGACGTCCCTGCCCGGAGGCGCCGCCGAGGGGTTGAGGGAAACGATGCGGATCTTGATGTTCTCCTGGGAGTACCCGCCCTATGTCGTCGGCGGGTTGGGCAAACATGTGGCGGAGCTGCTGCCACCCCTAAGCCGCCTGCCGGATGTGGACCTGCACCTCATCACACCGCGCCACCGAGGCGGCCCGCCGGTGGAGCAGGTCGGCCCGGCGACGGTCCATCGTGTGGACCCGCCCGACACCGCCGAGGATGACTTTTACACGACCGCCTGGAAGACCAACCTACACCTGGAAGAGTATGCCCATCGCTTGTGGCGGGAAACCGGCCCTTTTGACCTGATCCATGTCCACGACTGGCTGGTCGCCTTTGTGGGCGCGGCCCTCAAGCGTGACTACCGCACCCCTTTGCTGAGCACCATCCACGCCACGGAAAAAGGTCGGGGGCGGGGGACCCTGGCGACGGACCAGGCACGGGCCATCCACCAGGTGGAATGGTGGCTCACCTTTGAATCATGGCGCGTCATCGCCTGCAGCCAATACATGGCCCGCGAAATCGCCGACTATTTTCAATGTCCTACCGACAAAATTGACATCATCCCCAACGGTGTGGACCCGACCCGCTTTGACCGACTGGAGGGCCTGGATCTCGGTCACTTTCGCAACCGTTACGCCCTGCCTTTTGAGCAGATCATCTTTTCCGTAGGCCGCATCGTCCGTGAAAAGGGGCTGCACGTGCTGGTCCGGGCCATGCCTTTGGTCCTGGCCCGGCACCCGACGGCCAAAGCCGTCATCGCAGGCAAAGGGCCGGAACTGGAACCGCTGCGTTCCCTGGCCTGGGAGCTGGGCGTCGGCGAAAAGGTCCTGTTCACCGGTTTTATCTCCGATGAGGACCGAGACCGATTGTTCAAAATCGCCGACGTAGCCGTCTTCCCCAGCCTGTATGAGCCGTTCGGCATCGTCGCCCTGGAGGCAATGGCCGCCCGCTGCCCGGTGGTGGTCAGCGAAGTAGGAGGATTGAAAGATGTGGTCCGGCACGCAGAGACCGGCATCACCGTCTACCCCGATAACGTCGAATCGTTGACCTGGGGCATCCTCCATACCCTGCAACACCCCCAATGGGCAGCAGCCCGCGTGGAAAACGCCTACCGCATGGTGCGCGAGGTCTACAACTGGGAACGCATCGCCCGCATGACGGCAGACGTTTACCGCCGCATCATCGCCGAGCGGGCAACGGTCCGTTGGTAGGCGCGGCAGGGAAAGCAATCCCACCACCCCCAGGACCTACACCCGACGGCTCCCCAAAATACCCTCCGACATCCTCTGCAAAGGGGGTGTTTTGCCCGCAACCCTCCCGTATAATAGGAAGCGGACCGATCCGCGGCTCACCGCCAAGGATGAAAATCTCGGCGGCCCGCGCCGGGGACTCAAGTCGCTCCTTTCGGGCCTGCGGCCGGGCGTATTCGTGCATTCGCGTATTCGCGCCCCATTCGGGGACGGCCCGTCTTGGCGGTTCCAAGATCTGAACCGCAAAGGCGCGAAGGCCGCAAAGGAAGGAGAAAAAGCAAGAAGACCTTCGCGCTCTTGGCGTCTTGGCGGTTCAACCGCGATCTTCTCTGTAGGTTGGAAACTTGCGCCACGGGGCCGGGCGTATTCGTGCATTCGTGTATTCGCGCCCGCTTCGTGGACGGCCCGCATTATTTTCAGGGAAGGATTGGACGGATGACAACCGATAACAAACCCGGCTGCGGCCAATGGCTGCTCTTTCTGCTGCTGGCGGCGTGGCTGGCCGCCGTGCCCCTGGCGGTGGCCGCGGTCCTGGCCGTCGTCACCGGCAACACGCCCGATGCGTTGGCCCAGTTGGGCGTGATTGCGCCCGGCGAGCCGTCGCTGCCCGATTGGGCCTTTGGCCTGCTGACCAC
>CAZQKE010000071.1:0-22960 GCA_964593865.1 uncultured Anaerolineaceae bacterium
GATGTAGGGGATGCCCTTGCGGTTGGCGTAGCGGATCTGCTTGCCCAGGCGGGTCGCTTCCAGAAACTGCTCGGCGTTGATGCCCGCTGCCCGCAGGCGGGCGGCCAGGGCCAGCGTCTGGGGGTACAGCTCGGGGCTGAACAGGGTCACCAGGACGCGGCTGGGGACCAGGGGCAGGGTGGGGCGTTTGCCCGCCCGTTCCAACACCAGACCGATGATGACATCGCCCATGGCAAAGCCGACGCCGCTGATGCGGTCACCGCCCACGTCGGCCACCAGGTTGTCATAACGCCCCCCGCCCAGGATGGCGCGGAACTTGCGCTGCCGGTCATAGGCTTCGAACACGGGGCCGGTGTAATAGTCCAGCCCGCGGACGACGCCGGCATCGTAGAGCAAATAGTCGCCCAGGCCCAACGCCTCCACCGTGGCGAATACCCGGCGCAGCTCCTCCGATTCCTGCCACAGGTCGGGGTTCCCCAGCAGGTCGGCGAGGGCCGCCAGTTGTGCTTCGCTCAGGCCCATGTCCAACGCCCAGGCCCGCCATTTTTCGGCGGGGAGCTTATCCCGCCGGTCAATGAGGCGCAGCACCTGGGGGCGCAGGTCGTCGCCGATGCCGATCTGGGCCAGCCGGTCCTCCATCAGGCGGCGGCTGTTGATGTGGATGGCGACTTCATCGGCGGTCAGGCCCACGTTGCGCAAAAAGGAGGCGGCGATGGCGACGATCTCGCCGTCGGCGGCGGGCGTCTCGGCCCCCAACAGGTCAATGTTCCACTGAAAGAACTCGCGGGTGCGCCCCCGCTGGGGCCGCTCGTACCGCCAAAAGGGGCCAAAGGAAAACCAACGCACCGGCCGGACCAGTTGGGCCTGCCGCTGGGCGATCATCCGCGCCAGGGAGGGGGTCAGCTCCGGGCGCATGACCAGGGTATCGCCGCCCCGGTCGGTGAGGACGAAGGATTGTTCTTTGACCAGCTCCTCACCGCTCTTGGCCGCGTACAGCTCCAACCGCTCCAGGATCGGGGCTTCGTATTCCTGGTAGCCGAATCGTTGCGAGGTCTCCCGCACCCGCTCATAGAGCCAGTTGCGGAAGGCCATCTCTTCCGGGTAAAAATCGCGGGTTCCTTTGACCGCCGGGATGGTGGCTTTTGCCATATTGCCTCCTTTTCCAAAGGCCGTTTTGAACAGGGCGAACGCATTCGCCGGGTTCCGCACCGCCGGGATCGCCCGGAAACGGCGGGTGGCGGGTTTTGTCGGTCAACCGGGTCCTTGCAGATTATACCCGACTCGGCGGTTTTGGCAAATCGGCCTGCGCCAATCCGACGGTGGGCGTTTGCTTTTTCCCTGGGGGGATGGTATACTACCCGCGTCCGAGAATCGGACTGGGAACAATGCGGACCTTCTTGCGGGTTTTGTGCGGCAAGAGGCACGGCAGTCGGTGCAAGATGACATGGGCTGCCGTGCGGTCAACCTGCGGGAGGACGAGATTGCGGGGGATGGAAGCCCATGATCGTTCGCCCGGCGACGCTGGCGGACCTGAACGCCTGTTTGACTCTGGATCACAGCGGCATCACCGATCATGTGTGGCAGATGCGGGCGCAAGAGGATGAGGACCGGATCGGGGTGCAGTTTGACGTGGTGCGCCTGCCCCGGCGGATGCGGGTCGGCTATCCCCGCGATCTGGATCAACTGATTGAGGATTGGCAGCGGGGCGAAGGTTTTTTCGCCGCCGAGGTGGACGGTCAGGTGCGGGGGTATGTGGATGTCCTGGCCTGGCCCTGGCAGGGCGTGGCCCGGATCGTCAACCTGGCCGTGGACGGCCCGGCCCGACGGCAAGGGATCGGCACGGCGTTGGTGCAGGAGGCCCGCCGCTGGGCCAGGGAGCAAGGGGCGCAGACGCTGTTGGCCGAAGCGACAACCAAGAACTACCCGGCCTTGTGCTTTTACCGGAAGTTGGGATTCCGCTTTTGCGGGTTCAACGATCACTACTACGCCAACCGGGACATTGCCCTCTTTTTCGTTTTGGCGTTGCGCTGATGAGGCCCCCGTAAAGAAAGATAAAGCGGGATCTTGGTTTCAGAGACCTGAACCGCAATAAGGAGACAGCTTGCACTATTTCTGAGGAGGTGGACCGCTCCGTGACACGCCGCCGAGGATAAAAATGCTTGCGGCTTGCCTTGCTCACCATCTCGGTCCGGCGGCCGGGACCGATGGTGTGGGCCGTTGCAACAAGGAGTGCACGATGGTTCGCAAAGTTTTCACTGCCCTTTTGATACTTGTCGTTATCTACCTGGGAATAGGTCTTGCCTTCCATATCAAATGGAAAAGCGAACTGGAAGCCTGCCGAGAGGTGCGCAGATCACGGGGGGAATTCGTTGAACCTGAAGTGTTTCCCGTATTGGGGATCTTTTTTGATATGACCTGGTGGCCTGTGTATACATGGGCGAATGTCTATCATTACGGGACACCTTTTGCGACACCGTGTATCCATTCCGGGAACATTGGTGGACCGGAGGCCAAGATACCTGTTTGCGTTGTTGTGGAAAAGCGAGGGGAGCACCGCGCCGTCACCGAACACCCGAAGGACGATAATACGTACTGACGCCGTCTGCAACCAACCCCGCTGCGCTCCGGTCGTCCGCCGACCGGCCTGTGCCGGCTGCCGTGCCGTTGAGCGGCACAGGGCAAACTCTTGCGCAAATTCAAAAGGGGGAGAGTACCGATGCGACCTAAAATGTTACAGATCTCATCACAAAAGATCGCTTATTACGAAAGTCCTGGGACAGGCCCGGCCGTAATGTTGATCCACGGCAACTCATCATCCGGGCTGGCATATCAGCGTCAAATCCAAAGTTGGCTCGGTGAAAAATATCGTCTTGTAGCAATTGATCTGCCGGGTCACGGCGATTCGGAGCCGTTTGCGGCCAAGTCGGCATACGGCCTGCCGGGGTATGCAGCCACCGTTGCCGCTGCGGCAAAAGCATTGGGGATGGAGGATGCCGTCTTTGTTGGTTGGAGCCTGGGCGGTCACATTGTATTGGAAGCCCACGACCGATTGGAGAAGGCAAAAGGGTTTGTGATTTTCGGTGCGCCACCACTCGCATTTCCCCCGGCAATGAAAGAGGCATTTTTACCGAATCCGGCGGTGGAGATAGGTTTCAAGGCAGATATAACGGAAGAAGAAGCCCGGACTTATGCTGCATCCTTTTTTGCCCCCGGAACGTCGGTACCCGAAACCCCCTTTGTCACAGACATCCTGCGTACGGACGGTAACGCCCGATCCGGTTTAGCCGCCAGCATCAAGCCGGATGGCTATCAAGACGAAGTTGAAATAGTAGCCAATCTGTCGATTCCACTGGCTATCTTCCACGGGGAAGAAGAACAATTGGTGAATAAAGCCTATATCGGCAAATTGACCATGCCGACGCTCTGGCGAGGTGAAATTCAGGTCATCGGCGCCGCGGGGCACGCGCCTCAATGGGAACAACCCGAAGAATTCAACAGGCTGCTGGAAGCATTCGTGATAGATGTAACGAGATAGAAGCGGGGCGTACACAGCCGGTCGGCGCGAAGAGATGTTGTTTTGCAGGCGAAGCGGAGATTCGCCCCCACAGGATAGGGATAGATGCGGTTTAAAATCCACCTTCCCCTCATCGCCCTGGTAATCGCGGCGGCGGTGGCTGCTTGCACCCTGCCGGGCGGCAGCTCGCGCCTTTCCGGCACGGTGCGCGACGCCGGCGGCGCGCCCATCGCCGGGGCCGTCGTCCGTGTGCAGACGACCGACCGGGCCGCGACCACCGATGCCAAAGGCCGCTTTACCCTGACCGACCTGACGCCCGGTCGGCCCGTCACCCTCACCGCCTGGGCGACCGGCTACTATATCGGCGGGGGGACGGCCTTCCAACCCGGTACGGAACCGATTGTCATCACCCTCACCGCCCACACCGCCGAGGACAACCCCGCCTACACCTGGCTCGGCGCCTTTGCCCAGGCCGGGGAGGAGGACAACTGCCGGCACTGCCACGCCGCAGACCTTCAAGAAAGGTCTGTGGGAGCTTCCTTGCCGTTCGACGAGTGGCAGCGCGACCCTCACGCCCGGACGGCATCCAACCTCCGCTTCCTGACCATGTATACCGGTAGCGATCTCCACGGCAACGTCAGCCCGCCCACCCGTTATGGCTACAACCGCGACTATGGCCGCTTCCCCCTGCCGCCTGACCCGAACCTGCCCTACTACGGCCCCGGTTACAAACTGGACTTTCCCTCCACCGACGGCAACTGCGCTGCCTGCCATACCCCTGTCGACGCCGTAGACGACCCCTACGGCGTGGACCCTACCGCCCTTGACGGCGTCGCTGCCGAAGGGATCACCTGCGATTTTTGCCACAAAATCTGGGACGTGCGCCTGGAGCCGGTCACCGGTTTGCCTTCCCCCAACATGCCCGGCGTCCTGTCCTTCGTCTTTCGCCGCCCGCCGGAAGGTCACCAGTTTTTCGCCGGGCCGCTGGACGATGTCGCCCCCGGCGAGGATACTTACGTCCCCCTCTACCGCCGGAGCCAATACTGCGCTCCGTGCCATTTCGGCGTCTTTTGGGATACGGTCGTCTACAACTCCTTCGGCGAGTGGCTGGCCAGCCCCTACAGCGACCCGGAAACAGGCCAGACCTGCCAAGATTGCCACATGCCCTCCACCGGCGCGACCCGTTTCGCCCGGCCCGAAAAGGGGGGGCTGAAACGCGATCCGAGGACCATTGCCGGTCACGATATGACCGTCACCCCCGCCCTGCTGCGTCGGGCCGTGACGCTGGATGCCCAGGCCGAGCGTCGGGGGGCAGAGATCGTCGTCACCGTACGGCTGACCAACAGCGGCGCAGGCCACCACATCCCCACCGATTCCCCCCTGCGTCACCTGATCCTGACCGTGGAAGCGAGCGACGGGCAAGGGCAACCCCTCCCCCTGCGGGCCGGTCCCACCGTGCCGGACTGGGGCGGAGCACAGGCCGGATTGCCGGGAAAAGCCTTTGCCAAAGTGCTGGAAGAGGTCTGGACCGAGATCGCACCCAGCGGGGCTTACTGGAACCCCACCCGCATCGTGCAAGACACCCGCCTGCCCGCCCTTGCGACCGATGTTAGCACCTACACCTTTGCCGCACCGGCGGAAGGACCGGTCCGCGTCCGCGTGACGCTGCGCTACCGCCGCGCCTTCCAATCGCTGATGGCGCAGAAGGGCTGGGATGTGCCGGATGTGATCCCGGCAGCGACGCTCCTGACCGTCAACCCGTAGGAACTTTGGTTGATCGGCAACGTATAGGGACAAGAGTTGCTTCCCGTGAGGGCCAAAGCGACCGAGAACGGATCGGACGGGGGAGGAATCATGACCGAACAAAAGGCACAACTCACCGCCGAAGAGGCCAAGATACTGAGCCGCCGCAAATTCCTGACCGGCGCCGTCGCCGGGGGCGCGGCAGGGTTGGCCGTGGCTGCCGGAACCGGCGTCGCCGTCTGGCAGGTGGCCGATGCCCAGGCCCAAGCCGAGCTTGAGGTCGCCCGCCGGGCCGCCGAGGCCGAAATTGAACGCTTGCAGGGGCTGGTTGACCTTTATGAAGACTTGGAAAAGATCGGCCTGGACGCCATCCTGGAAACCGGCATGATCGCCATCTCGGCCCCCCTGGCCGCCGTGGAGGCGGGGGCACAAGCCCTCAAAAGCGGCCTGGACTGGGCCGAAGAGGCCCTGTTGGCGGTAGGCGAGGCGTTGCCCACCGCCCGCGAATCGCTCCTCTGGCTGGAAGACCGGGTCTCTGCCCTGGCCGAAGGCATCGAAAAACTGGAAATCGCCATCGGCAAGGCGTTGGACAAAGCCACCGACAATGCCATCGCCGACGCCCTGACCGATTTCGTCAACAGCGTTCTGGACAACCTGCCCTTTGGCCTGGGCGACAAGTTCCGCGCCGTGCTGGAAGGGCTGGTGCAACTCGTAACCGGCGTGGACGAGTTGATCCTGGGCATCAACGAGCGCATCTTGGAGCCGCTACGTCAGGATTGGTTCGCCGATGAGGAGGGGGTAGGCGCAAACCTGTTCGACCCCCTGGTGGAAAAGGTCCTTGATCCTCTGGAATCCCACCTGGAACATCTGGCCACCCTGAGCGACGAGATGCAAAACAACCTGCTGGAACCGACCCAGAAGGCCCTGGCTGCGCGTGCCCGGCTCCGCGAGGAGATCAACCGCTACAAGGAGGAGCACAACCTGGGCTGAGAACCCGGTCGGAACGGGGTTACAAGCCGTTTGTACGGCTTGGGGAAGGCGATATGCGATGCCGGATTGACATTGTCGGTCTGGGCTACTGTACCTACGACATTTTGGCCATCACGCCGGGGTTACCCCGGTTTGATGATGTGCGGATGGTTCATCTGGCCGATTTGGTCTATGACGGCGGCGGCCAGGTCGGGACGGCCCTGACCGCCGCCGCCCGTTTGGGGGCGCGGACCGGTTACATCGGCATCCTGGGCGATGACCGCGAGGGCCGCTTCCTGCGCGATCTATTCGTGCGGGATGGAGTGAATGTGGAACGTCTGCGCTTGTCGGGCGAGGTGGGGACTAACGTCTGTCTGCTTTTGGTGGAGCGAGGAACGGGCCGTCGGGCCATTCTTTGCCATCGGCGCGTTGATGCCGATGCGCTCAGATTGAATGAAGCCGACCGCGCGGTGATCCGGTCGGCGAGGGTGTTGCACCTGGACGGTCAATTCCTCCCGGCGGCGGTCCGGGCCGCCCGTTGGGCAAAGGCCGCAGGCGTCAAGGTTTGTTTTGACGGCAACCATCCTCGCCCCGGCTTGGATGCACTTCTGCCTTCGGTGGATTGGCTCGTTGTCGCAGAACCGTTCCCGGCAGCCTATACCGGCGAGGCCGACTTGGAGCGGGCGGCGCGGGGCCTATTGGCCTTGGGGCCGGAAGTGGTGGTCGTCACGCTGGGCGAGCGGGGGTGCGTTCTGTGGACCCGTGACGAATGTCTGACCGTCCCCGCCTTTCCCGTACAGGCGGTGGATACAACCGGTGCGGGTGATGCTTTTCACGGCGGGTTCATCTACGCCATGCTGCAGGGATGGGACCTACGCCGGGTCGCCCTCTTTGCCAACGCCGTTGCTGCCCTCAACTGCCGTGTGCTGGGTGGACGACGGGGGTTGCCCGGTCGGGCCGAGGTAGATGCTCTGCTGCACCGGCGGACTTAGCAGATTCCGGGCGATCTTCTCGGCCAGAGGGGTTATCTTGACGGCATCCAGCTCTGCCAGGCGGAACCAACGGGCATCGTCTACGTCGTCGCCGGGCCGGAGCTTCCCCCCCAGCGGTTCGGCAAAATAGTCTATGATGACATAATGATAGAGCACCCGGCCTTTTTCATCTCGCCTGACCTTTTCAAAAACCGTCGCAATCTCCCCCACGGTCACGTGCAAGCCGGTTTCCTCCAGGGCTTCCCGCCGGGCGGCTTCCCGAAGGGATTCGCCCAGCTCTACGGCCCCGCCGGGAAAGGTCCATAGGCCCTTGGCCGGTTCTTTGGCGCGGCGGATGAGGAGGATCCGATCATCTCGGCGGATGATGACTCCTACGGCGACGACCGGTGCATCTGGGTACTCGCGTTTCATCGGAATCCGGAAGACGGCGGCTTCAGGAACCGGCGTGCACTAGGCAAAAACGACCGTTTCCTTGCCGTGGAGTTTATCCAAGACACGGCCGGCGATCAGCTCCAGGTGGGCATTGTCGGCCACAAAGTCCAGATTGTCGGTCGGCACGGTGAGCACAGGGCAGAGGGTAAAGTTTTCCACCCATTTTTCGTACAGTGCGTTGAGTTGGGCCAGGTATTCGGCCGAGATGTCCTGCTCATAGTCGCGCCCTCGCAGGCGGATGCGCTTTTGCAGCACGGGAACCGAGGCTTGCAGGTAGATCACCAGGTCGGGCGGAGGCAGGATGGTGATGACCGTCTGATACAGGTCCCAGTAAATCCGCCAGTCCCGTTCCGACATGTGGCCTTGCAGGTAGAGGTTGCGGGCAAAGATCTCGGCGTCTTCGTATACACTGCGGTCTTGGATCACGGTGCCGGGCCGTTCAATGATTTGGCGGTGGTGGCTCAGCCGCCGCGAGAGGAAAAAGATCTGGGAATGGAAGCTCCAGGTGCGCATGTCTTTGTAAAAGTCGGCAAGATAAGGGTTATCGTCCACCGCTTCGTAAAACGGCTCCCAGCAGAGGTACTCGCTCAGCAGTTCGGTGAGGGTGGATTTGCCCACCCCTACGTTCCCCGCAACGGCGATAAACTTTTTCATCTTTCTCCCCCATGTGCCTTCCCGGCTTGGCGCGCCAGGAGGGGTTTGATGACCCCGATGAAGCGTCCCATGTCTGCGTTGGAGATGCGGGAAGGGTGGCGCAAGGGGATCACGGCGATCCCTTCCCCGAACAGGACATGGGCGTGGATGCGGCCGATGGGCAATGCAGCCTGCCCCAGCAGAGGGGGAAGGATGGCCCGCGTGGCTATGTTGCCGATGGGGACGATGATCTCCGGTTGGACCTGTTCCATTTCTTGCCACAGGTAGGGCAAGCAGTTGGCGATCTCGGTGCGGGTAGGCGTCCGGTTACCCGGTGGGTTGCAGCGCACGATGTTGGTTACAAAGCAGCGCAGACGGGGGCGCTCGGCGCGGGGATCGCTCTCTAAGGAAAGTCCCAGCTCAATGAGCATTCGCTGGAGCCGCACCCCCGACCGATCGCGGGTAAAGGGCACGCCGGTTTGATCGCCGCCTTTGTAGCCGGGGGCCTCGCCGATGAACATAACACGGGCCGGGACCGCACCGTAGCCGTGGACGATGCGGTGTCGGTTGGCAACTAAGGATGGGCAACGGGTACATCCCGTCGCCGGGCGGAGCGTCTGCATGGGTATCAATCGGATAAAGGCGGGTGCCCGTGCCGGGCAACTCCCAACACCAATGCCCTGCGGCGGCTGGACAGGCGGTAGGGAATGCCGATCGGCACGACGGTCAGGTCTCCCGTTTCCAACCGGACCTGTCCTCCTTCGGTCTCTACGGTCAGATAGCCACCGTAGCAAAAGATCAAGCTATCCTGATGGTCCCATCGCCGCCAGGGGCCGGTTCCGTCGCAGAGGGTGAGGGTCAAGGCAAACACGTCCACGTGGGCCAGGGGGACCGGCGTAAAGGGGGGAAAGAGTTGGCGGCCCATGGCGGGAATGCTTACCTTTTCCAGGCGGCCCTCTTCCTTCAAGGCGACCAGACGGCGGTCCCCGTTGCGCCGATGGACCATCAAGCGGGGTTGAAAGAGCAAAACCCGCGAGCGCAGCAAGGAGGCCGGTCGGTGTCTAACCCCTTTGGGTATCGTGACCATCTCGCCGGGGCGGAGGACTACCGTTCCCCATTCGCTCTCCAGGCTGATGGTGCCGGTGTGGACCAGGAACAGTTCGTCTTGGTCCAGGTGGCGGTGCTTGGGCATTGCTCCCTGGCAGAGAAAGATGCTCACCACCAGTTCGTTCACCTGGGCCAAGTCGATCATGGTGAACGGTTCGCGCAGCCGTGCGCCCTGCTCCGGGATGTTCACTTTGTCTAGGGTTGCTGGCTCCGTCACCGTCCTCAGTCCTCCCGATCTTCAGCCCAACCGCGCCGGGGTGATGCCCCGCTGGGCCTGGTACTTTCCGGCTCGGTCTGCGTAGGTCGTCTGGCAGGGTTCGTCGCTTTGGAAGAAGAGGACCTGGGCGATCCCTTCGTAGGCGTAGAGGCGCACCGGGCGTGGCCCCACGTTGGCGATGCATAAGGTCGCGTGTCCTTCCCAACCCGGCTCAAAAGGGGTTACGTTGACCAATACGCCGCAGCGGGCGTAGCTACTCTTGCCGGTGCACAAGGTCAGCACGTCGGGGGGGATGCGAAAGTATTCCACCGTCCGCCCCAGGACGAAGCTGCCGGGGGCCAGGTCAAAGGTTTCTCCCTCTACGGCGACAAAATCGGCGTTGCTCACCGCTTTGGGGTCCAGCACCCCTGCCCCGGCAACGGGCACGCGAAATTCGGCGGCCAGGCGGGCGTCATAGCCGTAGGATGACAGGCCGTAGGAGATGACCACCCCGCGCACCTGGGCCGCCTCAAACGGTTCAATCATGCCTTTTTCCGACGCCATACGTCGGATCCAACGGTCGGGTTTGATGCTCACGGGTTGATTATAACGCAAAAGGGCAGACTGCGCAACACCGTCGGGTGCGGTAGGTAGGGCGTAGGGCGGTGCATTTGTCGTCACCGATGTCGACTTTGCCCCACGTGCGGCGGGGTAGCGTCACCGGGTGAGCAGCAGATACACGAGATACCCTCCCATCCCGCCGATGGTGACCAGGGCGAGCCAACGGACCACAAGCACTTTGTGTTTTCGCCTTTCTTGTCCGAGCAGGACTAATCCGACCAGGGCAGTGACCGTTGTCGCACTCAGGGCCAACAGCAAAGCGGCGGCGCGGGCCGGACGGTCGGTCCCGGCGGGGAGCACCGTCGCTTCGGGCGTAGGGGAAGGGGGTGCGGTCGTTCGGACCGGCGGCGGGGTGGGCGTAGGGGGTTCCGTCGGCGTGGGGGAAGGTGTGGCCGTGGGCGGCGATTGGATGGTGAGGACCACCGTCCGGGAGTTGGTTGCTTTGCCGCTTTCGGCGCGAAAGCGGACCTGCCCGGCGGCGGGCAAGGTAAATTGCACCTCTGCGTTGCCCTCTGTCGTCTCCGAGCGGCGGAGCAGGGTGCGGCTGCCGTCGGTGTACTCGGCATAAAATGCAACCGTTACGCCGTCGGCTACGGGATGCCCGTTGCCGTCCAGGAGCGGACCGGCCCGCAGGCGGACCTGCACCGGCGGCAAGAGCGGTCCACCGTCGCTCGGTTCCAGGAGGGCCAGGGGGATGGTTTGGTCCGGATCGGGGGCCAACTGCCGTTGCAGATCGTAATTGATGCCCGCCACGTCCACCGGCGGCGCACCCACCGGTGTCAGTTCGCCAAAGAGGGCACGCACCGCTGCTTCCACAAAGGGTTCCACTTTGCTATAAGCCCCCAAATAGAGGCTGAGCTTGCTGATCTCCGTCGTATCCAGGTAGTAGGGGGCATTGAAGGCAAAGACGACGAGGCGGGCGTCGTACAGGGTGCTGCGGCTGTCGTTCAAAAAGAGTTTGACCGTGTCCGAATTGGGGCCTTTGACCGGATTGAGGTCCTGCTGGGCCAGGATGATCCAATCGGCGGAGGCCAGTAGCTCCTCCACATCCACGTCCACCGGCTCGCCGCGCAGGTACTTTTTCAGCCGACCGAAAGGCAAGCTGGTGATGTCTGCTCCGTCGATTTGGGCCGTGCCCTGGGGACCGTAGGCCCGCAGGATGGCTTCCTCTACGGCGGTCTGGCTCAGAGGGGCGAAAGGCCGACAGTGAGGAGCAAAGCACTCGCGCACCTGACGGGCATCGGTCAGGATGAGGATCCGCTCCCCACGGCGGGGCGGCGGCGGAACGGCATTGGCATCGGGGTAGAGCAGGGTCAGGGCCTGGTTGGCAATGTGCTGCGTCACCTGGCCGCCCAGACCGCAGACCTGGTTGGCCGCTTCCGGGTGGACTTGAACCGCCTCCGGTGTGAAATCGGGGTAAAGCCGCATCTTGAGCCGCAGGATGCGGGCTACTGCCTCGTCCACGCGGGCGGCAAAGGCGGGGTTGGCCCGGTATTCTTCGCGAAAAAAGGCAATCGTATCGTGGATGTTTTCCACTTGGGTTGCCCAGTCGTTGTGCAGGTCAAATTGGGAAAGGAGCAGCAGGTCGTTCCCGGCCAGGAACGCCTCTTTGGCAATGCGCCGATGGGGGAAGCTACCGAGGGTTGGGTCAAAATATTTGCGCACGGCAGGCACCCCTAGGCTGTCGGAAACCATCAGGCCGGTGGCGCGCCAGGGGGCAAGTTCGTCCAGGCTTAGGATGGCTCCCATGCCTTCGGCGTCGAAACTGATGGGCGCGGTGAAACGGCGCACTTCTCCCTGGAAGCCTCGGTAGCGGATGTGGGAGGACATGAGGGCGTCGGTCACGGCGTCTTCTCCCGGTGAACCGGCGGTGACGGCGATGAAAGGCGCCAGTTCAACCTCTTTGAGCTCCTGGAGCGATTTGTCCACCGTGGCGACCTCTTCGTCGGGCAAACGGTCCGATCCGCCGTGGCCGGGAAAGTGTTTGGCGACGGTCGCCACCCTCCCGCCGCTGCCCTGGTGCACTCCCTCAATGTAGGCCCTCCCCATTCTCCCCACCCACCAGGGATCACCGCCAAAGGTCCGCGTACCCATATCCCCCTGACCGGAGGGGCGGGGGTTGCGCAGCACATCCACGCTCGGTCCCAGGAGCAGGTTGACGCCCATGGCCGCCAACTCCAGGCCGGTGATCTGGCCCACGGCACGGGCGTTGGCCGGGTCCCAGGTCGCGCCGATGGCCATGGCGCTGGGCAAAGGGGTCGTACCGCCTGTGATGCGGGTAAAAGGGTAACCGTCGCCTTCGTGGTCAACGGCGACGAAAAGGGGAATTTGCGCCCCCTGCCCCAACGCCAGTGCTTGGAGGGCATTGGTCAGCTCGGCCACTTGGCGGGGAGTATCGGCGTTGTTGACAAAGTTGGAGTTGGAAGCCAACAGCACCACTCCGCCCACATGGTCTTGGGTGATCAGGCGGGCAATGTCGCCGTCGGGACCGGTGTCGTTGCCGACGAAGGTGATGAGGAAAAGCTGCCCCACCCGTTCTTCAACGCTCATCGTTGCGAGAAGGTTTTCCACGCGGGTATCCGGGTTTTCGTCCGGCCCCTGGGCGCGGAGATGGGGCAGGTGAAGGAGGAAAGAGAGGAGGAGCAAGACCGGAAGGACCCGGCCATGGCGACGCCATGTGCGATTTGTGACCGACGACCGATGGTTCATCATGGGACATATGATACCCCAAAAGGGCGCGGATGACAAGCGTTCCTCACACCCCTTCCCGTCCGGGGCGAGGGGCGAGGAATCCGGCCAGGGTATCTGCACCGGAGGTGTGACCGTGGGTCAGGACGCGCTCTACCGCCGGGGCCAGGTCCTCCGCCCTGCCTTCCGCCAGGGTGAAGAGCAAGGTATGCCAGCCGGTGTTGCATTCCCCTCGTGCAGCTGCCCGGAGCATCGCCGCCGAAAGGGTTGTGGTGTGCGGCGCGGCCGCCTCTGCCAGGCGAGAGCACACCTTTGCCGCATCGGACCGGTCCAGCCAAGTTCGCAGCATCCACCCCATCAGGAAATCATCTCCGGCGGGCGTCAGCCCCTGCCCCCGTCCGGCCAGACGGAGCAGGTCCTCGGCTTGGGGACCGTAATGCAGCAGGTGGGTGGCCTGATCGGTGGGCAGGCCCATCCTCTTGTCCAGGTCGGGGATCAGCGTGCGCAGCATGGGCAAGTGGGCGACGATGCGCGGCCGTGCCCGGCGCAACGTCGCCCAGTCGGGTCGGGGGTTCCAGGGAGTGGCTCCGTTCAACTCAACGGTGAGGGGACCGACGTGTAGCCGCGTCCCTTCCCGTCTGATAGCCATGCCGGGCCGGATCAAGGCCCGTGCTCGGTCCAGCCCGGCGACGACGATGTTCAGCGGCCCGTCGCCGACGGCAGGTGACACCAATGCGGCGACCTCGCCATCGGGTGAAACCAGGTCGCAGGCGTGGTCAAAGACGGCCAACACCTGCCGCACCCGACCGATGGGGGCAGAGCGGCTGATGGATTGGGCAAGCAGATGCATTGCCATCCTACCGACCCTTTCCCCCGGTCTTTACATTCCCCGGCGGGAAAGGAGCAGCACACCACCTACGACCAGAGCTGCTCCCACGATTTGCATCACCGTCAACCGTTCGCCCAGCAGCAGATAAGCATAGACGGCCACGAAGGCGATCTCGCTCATGGCCAAGATGCTGACCACGCTGGCCTGGATACGCCCCAGGGCAAAGGTGTAGGAGCTAAAGGAGACCAGCGTTGCCACCAAGATCAGGCCGCCGAACCACAGCAACGCCGCCGGAGCGATGGGAAAGGGCTGAGGCGTCAGTGATTGCAGGGGTAGCAGGACCAGGGCGGCAAAGCCAAAGGCGTAGGTTAGGGTGGTAAAGGGGTTGTATTCCTGCCGGTTCTTTTTGCCGAACAGGGTCCAGGCGGCATAGGTGACCGCCGTGCCCAAGCCGCTGGCGACGCCCGGCGGGGTCCATGCCGTCTGGCCCAACACATCCAGGCCGGAGACAAAGGCCGTGCCGATGAAGGTCAGGGCAATGGCCGCGATCTTGGTCCCGGTCAGCGGTTCGCGCCAGACCAGGCGGGCGACGACGGCGACGATGGCGGGCATGGCCGCCTGCTGGACCGTTGCTACCGCCGCGCCGTTGATCGTCACGGCCAGGTTCCAGCAGACGTGAAAGGCTCCCAGGCTGAGGCCCATGAGGGCCACCCAGGGCAGGTCCCGGCGGTGGATGCGCAGCCAGCCGGGGCGCAGCAACGCCAGGGAGATCAGCAGCACCGTAAAGGTCGTCAGGTCGCGCCAAAAGGCCAGCGCCAGGGCGGTGACGCCGGTCTCGGCGACGATGGCCTTGACAAAGATGCCCGATGTCCCCCAGCTGGCGCAGGCCAGCAGCACGGCCAGCACACCAAGCAATTCGGAGCGGGTCCTCTGTTGTGGTGCATCCAGAATCGTGCTTGTTGCGGGTTTTCTCATCACCTATTCCGCCCCCATATCGGCGACCGGTCGGGAAGTGCCTTTTCCTACCGTTCCCCGGCGAGATCCGCCTTTGCGGTGTGAAACAAGTGCACTTGCCCTGCGCCGAGGCGGGAGGGGATTCCCTCCACGCCTCGGCAGCTACAGGTTGCGTCCGGGGAATTCCATAGAAGCAACGTAGCGCATGTTGAAATCGGCGTCCAGGTCCAAGTTCACCTGTTCGGCCTGGGCGGCAATGCGCTCTCCCCTGGCAAACTCCTCATCGTCCAGCATGAGGGCCGCGCCGAACCCTGCGCCGTTGGCCGAAAGTTCAACGATGGCCGGGTCCACGGGCGGGATCATGCCCAGGCCGACGACCGCCTCGACGTTCAGCTGGCTGCCAAAGGAGCCGGTGAGGATCAAGCGCGTTAGGTCCTCCGCTTTCAGGCCCAGCTGGGCCATGAGGATTTCGGTGGCGGCGCGGATAGCCCCTTTGGCCTTTTGCAATTCGCGGACATCGTGTTGGGTCAGGTAGAGGGAGATCGGTTTGGCATCTTCCAGCGACTCGGCCCCCCGCAGGTCCACTCCCCGGTCGGTGATCAGGAAACGGCGCACTCCGTCGGCATCCTTGCTCAGACGATGCCCAAAGGTGGGGTGATCCCGGACCATGCGCCCGCTGCGCTCAATAACGCCCACGCGCCGCAGCTCGCAGATCAGGTCCAACAGCCCCGATCCGGTGAGGCCCACCGGTGGGTGATCGCCGATGGTGGTCAAGGTTAGCTCACCACTGCTCTCATCGGCCTTGACGCCGATGATGGCCCCGTCCACGGCCCGACTGCCGCAAGAGATGTTGACCCCTTCAAAAGCCGGTCCGGCGGCGGTGGAAGCAACCAGGATACGGCCCTTGCCGTCTGCCACCATCACCTCGCCGTTGGTGCCCAGGTCAATGGCCGCTATCGGCTCTTCGGTGCGGTCAAAGCCGTAATAGATCAGGCAGGCTAGGGCATCGGATCCGACGAAACCGCCGATGAGGGGCGGCAGGGCGACCTCTGCTCCGGCGGGGAAGGTATCGCCGAACAGCCTATCTGGGGGGCTGCTGCGCACGGCGGCGGTGCTGTAGGGCTGGAAAGGCAACTCGGCCAGGGTGTCCACCGGGTACTCCAACAGCAGGTGGTGCATGGCGCAGTTGCCGACAATAGTCACTTTTTGGATGCGCTTCTTGACCCGGCGCGGCAGTTTGAGGGCGTCCACCGCTTGGACGATGGAAGAGCGGGCCAACATGGACAGGCGGTGGGCCGTCTCCGGGCCTTGTAGGGCGGCGGCCAGGCGCGAAATGACATCGGCGCCAAAGGCAGTTTGCTGATTGAGAGCCGCTGCGCCCAAGCAGACCCGGCCCGTGTCCAGGGCGGTGACAAAGGCGGCAACGGTGGTGCTGCCCAGGTCCACGGCCAGTCCCAGGGGAGCGTCGGGCCGCTTGTAGTCATCGCAGGCGCGGAACATCTTGTTGGAGTAAACGACAATGGGGGCCAGGGTGACCTCTACATCGCCCAGGATGCGGGCGCGGCAGGCAAGGCGGTAATCGGCAGCCCGTTCCGCTTCGGTCAGGCCGACCATCTCCTTCTCATCCAACGGCGTGAGCGCACCCTGGGCGATAACCTTGCACTTGTGGCAGGTCCCGCGCCCGGCACAGGGCTGTTCCAAAGGCAGGCCGGTAGCGATGATGGCCTCGCCCAGGGTAGTTCCTTGTTCGACGGCGATGGTGCGCTCGTCGGTTCCGTAATGGACGGTGACGTTCATAAAGACCTCCTTAATTGTGAAAACCGCGTCCGCCGGGCCGGTGGCCGTCGGGAATGGCCCGAATCGCCGGGACCGGCTCCGCGCCCGCCGCCCTTGCAGGACGCGCCGTTGAATTTCCCGGAAAATATTCCCCGTCTAGCGCGGGCCACAAAGCACCGATTTCCATCTCCGGTGAGCTGCAAAGGGCGTTACTCCGCCCCAAAAACCGCCAGCTGCTCCGCCGTCACAGGGCCGTGGCGCAGGATGCGCGGCGGGGAAACGGTCAGATCCAGGACGGTGGAAGCGACCCCACCGGGGCACGGCCCTCCGTCAAGGATGAGGGGGATGCGACCGCCCAATTGGGCCGTGACCTCCTCTGCCGTGATGGGGGGAAGCCGGCCGTGGACGTTGGCACTGGTAGCGGCCAGGGGCGCACCCAGGCGGCGGATCAGTTCCCGGACCAACGCATGATCGGGCAGGCGGACGGCGACCGTCTCGCCGCCGGCGGTCACGATGTCGGGCACGGTGGGAGCGCGGGGCAGAACCAGGCTCAAACCGCCGGGCCAGAACCTCTCCGCCAATTGCCAGGCCAGGGGCGGGATCGGAGCGCAGACGGCCTCCATCTCTTCGGCTTCGGCAAGGAGGAGGGGGATGGGTAGGTGAGATGGACGGTCCTTGACGGTGTAAAGGCGGGCGACCGCTTCCGGCAGGAAGGCGTGGGAGCCAACACCGTACACCGTGTCGGTGGGGAAGGCGATGGCTTCCCCCCGTTGCAATAGATCCACCGCCCGCGCCAGGGCAGCGGCATCCTGGGTCGACAGGCGCATCGTAATCATGTTCCTTTCCTCAGAAGCGGCGACTCAAGTCGCCCCTTGCGGGCTTGCAGCCGACCGACCGCGCAGGCGGTCGGCTTTTGCTTACATGGACGCCGGTTTCCGGCTTGCGCCGCCGGGCCGGGTGCATTCGCGCATTCGCGCCCCATTCGCGAACGGCCCGCGATCATGTCAATCTCTTCCCGATCCCCCGCAGTCGCTCCAATCCCAGGCGCAGAACGGTCTGTTGCGCTTTGAAAATCTCCGTCTTGGAGATTTTGGATGCTCCGCGCTGCCGGTTCTCAAAAATGATGGGCACTTCGCCGATGTGCCAGCCTTGCTGCTGACAACGATAGAGCATTTCAATCAGGAAGGAGTAGCCGTCGGAGACGATCTCATCAAGGGCAATAGACTCCAACACCGCCCGGCGATAGCCCCGGAACCCGGCGGTTGCGTCTCCGGCGTGGAGGCCCAGCACCGTGCGGGCAAAGAGGTTGGCCCCCCGACTCAGCCCTTTACGCGGCAGGGTACAGTAACGGGTCCCGCCGCCGGGTACATAACGCGAACCGATGACCACGTCGTAGTGGTCCAAAGCGGCCAACATGTCGGGCAAGTAGCGGGGATGGTGGGAAAAGTCGGCATCCATGGTCACGATGCGGGCCGAGCCGTTTGCCAAAGCGGCCTTCATCCCGGCGATATGTGCCGTGCCCAGCCCCAATTTACCGGGCCGGTGGATGACGTGTACGCCGGGATGTCGGGCAGCCAACTCGTCGGCCACCTGTCCTGTGCCGTCCGGTGAGTTGTCGTCCACGATGATCACCTGGGATTCCAGGCCCAGGCCGATGATTTCGCCCACCAACAAGCCGATGTTTTCCCGCTCGTTGTAGGTGGGGATGATGACGGTGTGTCGTTCCAAACCGGCATACCCTCGCGCTCAAGATGCGGCCCATTGTAACGCCGAATGACGGAACACGCAAATCGGGCGGGGTGTGATTATGGCGGCGTCCCCTCTTTGGTCAAAAAGACCAAAGTGGCGTTCCACAACAGGGTGTAGTTCAGAATCCGCTTGGAGCGTTTCCGGGCGCCGAACAGGATGGTTGCCACCATCAGGCCGATGGTCAGGCGCAACATGGCCAGCGGTTCGCGGTAGGTGCTTTGGGGCAAAAAGAGCATCACCAGAGCGTTGGTCAGCAGCATGGTGGTAAAGGGGTGTCGGCGTCCTCGGCTCAGTTCTCGTCCGGCAGCCCACAGGCTCAGCAAGGCGGGGATCACGGCCAGGGGGACCATGATCAAGGCCAGCAACCCTAACGCCCGCGCGTCAATTGCTCCCACCGACCATAGTCCCCGGAACGGCAGCACCTCCCAGCCGGTTGCGCCCGCGCCGCCGGAGCCGAGTCCCGGTCGGCCCAGCCAAGCCCAAAGCACACCCTGCCAGGTCAGGAAGGGCAGCCCCACTCCCAAGGCCATCCCCGCCAGTCGTCCCCATCGCCGACGGATCAGCAGGTAGAGGAGATAGCCTCCCACAAAGACCAGAGTCGTCTCTTTGGTCAAAGCGGCCAGGGAGAACAGGAACACTCCCAACGACCAGCGGTCCTGCTCCGCTGCCAGAATGCCGCCTTGCACGAAGGCTTGGGCCAACGGCTCGTTCAGATCCAAACGGACCGACATCAGCTGCCCGGCATAGAGGCCGTAGGTGATGGCGTACCAGCGGCTCATCTTGTAGCGGCGCAAAATCTGCTCCGTGAGCCAGGTCCCTGCGCCCAGGGCGACGATGTTGATGCACGGCAGGGCATAAGGGATGAGCGGCTCCCGGCCCAGAGCCAGCAGGCGGGCCAGCATGGGGTAAAGGATGCGCTGGTAGCGATAGGCGGGTACGTCGCAATGCCGATACCCCTCCAAAGGGTCGCGGGCGATATAGTAGGCGAATTGGCCGTCATAACCTTCTGTGCCCGTCGGATCGCCTGCGGAAAAGCGGGTCCCCAGCGTCGCCAGGGCCAGGGGATCGCCGCCGTGGACGGCGACGATGACGAGTACGTAGGTTGTCGCAACGATGCTCACGATCCACCAGGGGCGGAGCCATGCCGAGGGCCGAAAACCCTTTCCAACCGACATCTTGCCCTCCAAACCTGCAACTGCCCTGCATTGTACCACATCCACCCTGTTGGGGCCACCGATGCGCGTGTGTTGGCGTGGCGAACGCATGTGCCGTTGCGGACTTGCGTCTGCCCAGGCAGACGCATCCTCCCTGCACCACACGGCGTAGCGCAAGTCACCGGATCCGGTCCTTGCATCCCTCGGCCCTTTGGGGTACAATGGGACCGGCCGGGGAAACGGACCGATCCCCGGCTCACCGCCAAGGATGAAAATCTCGGCGGCTCGCGCCGGGGGCGGTGGCGATTCAAGTTCGTGGACGGCCCGCTTTGGCGGTTCCGAGGTTTGAACCGCGAAGGCGCAAAGGCCGCGAAGGAAAGGAGGAAAAGCAAGAAAACCTTCGCGCTCTTGGCGTCTTGGCGGTTCCGGAGATCTGAACCGCAAAGGCGCAAAGGCCGCAAAGGAGAGGAGAAAATAAGAAGACCTTCGCGCTCTTGGCGTCTTGGCGGTTCCAACCCGGGCCGGGCGCATTCGTGCATTCGCGCCCGCTTCGTGGACGGCCCGCTTTGGCGGTTCCGAGATTTGAACCGCGAAGGCGAAGAGAAATTGGGAGTTTATTTTCAAGAGCGGGCAAACCCGCGCCGGTATGCCTGCTATGCCGACCGCCTGCGGTAGAGTCTGGCGTGGTGGTCCTGTGGCAAGGAACACGATCTGATGGATGAACGGTACGGCATGATATTTGACATCAAAAAGTTTTCCATCCACGACGGGCCGGGATTGCGCACCACCGTCTTTTTCAAAGGCTGTCCCTTGGCCTGCGTTTGGTGTCACAACCCGGAAAGCCAGCGGCAGGGGCCGGAGTGGATGGTCTATGCCAATCGTTGCCTGCACTGCGGGGCCTGCCTGGACGCTTGCCCCCAGGGGGCCATCACCCTGGAGGAGCAAGGCCCTCGCACCGATGAGGCGGTCTGCCTCCTCTGTGGTGCGTGTGTGACCGCTTGCTATGCCGATGCCCGTCAGCTGGTGGGCCAAAGGATGAGCGTCGCCCAGGTGATGGCCGAGATTGAAAAAGATGTAGCCTTTTACGACGAAGGGGGCGGCGGTGTCACCTTTTCCGGCGGCGAGCCGTTGGCCCAGCCCGATTTTTTGTTGGCCTTGTTACGGGCCTGCCGGGAGCGGGAAATCCACACCGTCTTGGATACCTGCGGCTATGCCTCCTGGTCGGTGCTGGATCGGGTGCGGCCCTATGTGGACCTTTTTCTCTACGACCTCAAGGTGATGGATGACGAACGCCACCGCCGCCTGACCGGTGTCTCCAACGTCCTCATCCTGACCAACGTCCGGGAGTTGGCGGCGCGGGGCCACCGCATCCGCCTGCGTGTACCGGTCATCCCCGGCCTGAACGACGACGAGGACAATCTGCGCCGCCTGGGGCGTTTTGCCGCCGACCTGCCCCGCCTGGAAGGGGTGGACCTGCTGCCTTACCACGCCACCGCTGCCGACAAATACGGTCGCTTGGAGCGGCCCTATTCCCTGGCCGAAATCCGCCCACCCACCCAGGAGCGGATGGCGGAACTGGTCGCCATCTTGGCAGAGTTTGGCTTGCAGGTCGGCGTCGGGGGGTGAAAAGGTTGGCTTGGCCGGGCGTATTCGCGCATTCGTGTTCAATTCGTGGACGGCCACCCGGTCCGGCGTGGAGAGAGAAGAGAAACAAAGGAGGGAGACAATGTCCATGACAGAACGAGTCGCCCGATTGCGGCAGGAGAGCTTGATGGCCATCCCCACCATCTCCACCGAGCGGGCGGAGCTGATGACCGAATTCTACCGTCAAAACACGGGGCTGATGTCGGCCCCTATGCGTCGTGCGTTGGCCTTTCAGTACCTCATGGAGCACAAGACCATCTACATCGGGCCGGGGGAACTGATCGTCGGCGAAAAAGGTCCGGCCCCCAAGGCCACGCCCACCTACCCCGAACTGTGCTGCCACACCCTGGAAGACCTGGACATTCTGGATAGCCGTCCCAAAATCCCCTTCAGGGTCACCCCGGAGGCACGGCGCATCTATGCCGAAGAGATCATCCCCTTCTGGCAGGGCAAGACCATGCGCGAACGCCTTTTTGCCGAAATGACCGATGAGTGGCTGGCCGGCTACGAAGCAGGCATCTTTACCGAATTCATGGAACAGCGTTCGCCGGGCCACACCGTCCTGGACGACAAAATCTACCGTAAGGGAATGCTGGATTTTCGGCGGGACATTGAAAAGGCTTTGGCCGAGCTGGACTATTTCCATGACCCGGAAGCCTACCGCAAGCAGGAGCAGCTCAAGGCCATGCACATCGCCGCCGGGGCCATCATCCGCTTTGCCCAACGCCACGCCGAGGAGGCCCGCCGTCAGGCTGCTCAGGAAAAAGACCCCCAACGCCGGGCCGAGCTGGAACGGATCGCCCAGGTCTGCGAGTGGGTGCCGGCCCACGCCCCCCGCGACTTTTGGGAAGCGATCCAGGCTTATTGGTTCGTCCACCTGGGCGTCACCAGCGAGTTGAACCCCTGGGATGCCTTCTGCCCCGGCCATCTGGATCAGCACCTGTGGCCCTTCTACGAACGGGGCCTGGCCGACGGCTCCCTGACCCGCGAACAGGCCGAGGAGTTGCTGCAGTGCCTTTGGATCAAGTTCAACAACCAGCCCGCTCCCCCCAAGGTGGGCGTCACCGCCGCCGAAAGCAGCACCTACACCGATTTCGCCCAGATCAACCTGGGTGGCCTGCGGCCCGACGGCTCCGACGCCGTCAACGACCTGACCTACCTGCTTCTGGATGTGATTGAGGAGATGCGTCTTTTGCAACCAAGCACCTCCATCCAGGTCAGCAAAAAGAACCCGGATCGGTTCATCAAGCGGGCGGCCCGCATCATCCGCACCGGCTTTGGGCAGCCTTCCGTGTTCAACGCCGATCTCATCGTCCAGGAGTTGATCCGCATGGGCAAAAGCGTGGAAGACGCCCGCTGTGGCGGTTCCAGCGGCTGCGTGGAGGTGGGGGCCTTTGGCAAGGAGAACTACAACCTGACCGGCTATTTCAACATGCCCAAGGTGCTGGAATTGACCTTGCACAACGGCCTGGACCCGCGCACCGGCCGGCAGATCGGCCCCCGCACCGGCGACCCGACGACTTTTGACTCTTTTGACCGGTTGTTTGATGCCTACCGCCGCCAACTCAACTATTGGATTGATGTCAAAGTGCGGGGCAACCAGGTCATTGAGCGATTGTACGCCGAGTACATGCCCGTACCCTTCCTCTCGCTGCTCATTGACGACTGCATCGCCAGGGGCAAGGACTATCACGACGGCGGGGCGCGGTACAACACGACCTACATCCAGGGTGTGGGCCTGGGGACCATGAGCGATGCCCTTTCGGCCATCAAGTATCACGTCTTTGAGGAAAAAACGCTGAGCATGGCCGAGCTTCTGGCCGCATTGGACGCCGATTTTGAAGGGTACGAGCGGGTGCGGCAGCTGCTGCTCAACCGCACGCCCCGCTATGGCAACGATGACGACCGGGCCGATGCGGTGATGCAGGCCGTCTTTGAAGCCTATTTCCAGGCCGTTGA
>CAZQKE010000072.1:0-8709 GCA_964593865.1 uncultured Anaerolineaceae bacterium
TCACCAGCATATCCCGCCGGACATCAAGCATCATCGCATCCCTGCGCCGGAGCTTTCCTTCACCCGGCCCAATCTGCCCTTTCTGATCCAAAAGATCGCGAATCTATTGGACGAGAACGCAGAGGGCGAGAAGAAATCAGCAGGTCAAGTGGAATAAGCCGACTACTTGGCCTTCTGCTTCGTTCCAGGCCCGGATCGCCTCTTTGGTAGGCAGCAAGGTGACGGCGCACCCCTGCCGGGCCAGAAATTCGGCGGCCTCGGCGGAGAGCTTCACCCGGCCAAACTGCCCCGTGCCGATGATGAGCCGTTCCACTCCCGGCCGATAGACCTGTTCCGCTTCGGCCAGTGAGACGGTGTGGGACGTGCCGTACACCGCCTTGGAGAGCTTCTTCTTGCGTTTTTCCACCTGCCCATCGGGGCGGATGACCACATCGTGCCGATACGTCTCGCCGCCGATGGTGATCGCACCAAAGGTCGTCCCCTCGATGGTCGGGTTCATCGTTCCCTCCTTATTTCCTGTCCCTTTGCCAATCTACCAACCCACCAACTCTTTTGCCCTCGCTACCACGTTTTCAACGGTAAAGCCGAACTTTTCGGCCAGGACCCGGTAAGGGGCCGATGCGCCGAAGCGATCTTGCCCCAAAACCGCGCCCTTTGGCCCCACGAACCGTTCCCAGCCCAGGGAGACTCCCGCTTCGATGGCCAGGCGGGCCGTCACCGCCGGGGGCAGCACCGCATCGCGGTAGTCCTGGGGCTGGGCCTCGAACCGTTCCCAGCTGGGCAGGGAGACGACGCGGGCGGCGATCCCCTCCTGGGCCAGCCGCGTCTGTGCTTCCAGGGCCAGGGCGACTTCGGAGCCGGTGGCGATGAGGATCAATTGTGGGTTTTCGGCGTCGGAGAGGACATAGCCGCCGCGGGCTACCCCTTCGGCCCGGACCCCTTCCAGCACCGGCAGCTTCTGGCGGCTGAGGAGAAGGGCCACGGGGCCTTCTCGGTAGCCGATGATGAACCGCCAGGCGGCGGCGGTCTCGTTGGCGTCGGCGGGCCGAAAGACGGTCAAGCCGGGGATGGCCCGCAGGCTGAGGGCTTGCTCCACCGGCTGGTGGGTGGGGCCGTCTTCGCCGACAAAGATGCTGTCGTGGGTAAAGATGTAGATGACCGGCAGCTTCATCAACGCGGCCAGGCGGATGGGCGGGCGCATATAGTCGGCAAAGACCAGGAAGGTGCTGCCGTAGGGCCGGTAGCCGCCGTGGAGGGCCAGGCCGTTCTGCACCGCGCCCATGACGTGCTCGCGGATGCCAAAGTGCAGGTTGCGCCCACCGTATTCGCCTTTGCGCACCGCCGGGTATGCGGCCAGGTAGGTTTTGGTCGAAGGGTGCAGGTCCGCCGAGCCGCCCACCAGTTCGGGCAAGGCGGCGGCCAGGGCGTTCAGCACTTTGCCCCCGGCGGCGCGGGTGGCGATGGGGCCGTCCTCTGCTGCAAAGCGGGGCAGGGTCGCCTCCCATCCGGCGGGCAGACCGCCGCTCATACGCCGCCGCCACTCGGCAGCCAGGTTGGGGTAGCGGGCGGCGTAGCGTTCAAACATCGCCTCCCACGCCCTTTGCGCCTCGCCCCCCCGCTTGAGGGCGGTGCGGAAATGGGCCAACGCCTCGTCGGGAATGTAGAAGTGGGCGTCGGGCGGCCAGCCCAGGGCCTCTTTGGTCAGCCGGACCTCCTCCTCGCCCAACGGCGCACCGTGGACCTCCGCCGTATCCTGCTTGTGGGGGCTGCCGTAGCCGATATGGGTCCGGCAGAGGATGAGGGAGGGCCGCGTCGTCTCTGCCTGCGCCTGCCGGATCGCTTCGGCGATGGCGGCCCGGTCGTGACCGTCCACCCGCTGCACGTGCCAGCCGTAGGCTTGGAAGCGGGCGGCCACATCGTCGCTCCAGGCCAGGGCCGTGTCCCCCTCTATGGTGATGTGGTTGTCGTCATAAAGGTAGATGAGCTTCCCCAGGCCCAGGTGTCCGGCCAGGGAGGCCGCTTCGTGGGAAAGGCCCTCCATCAGGTCGCCGTCGCTGACGATGGCGTAGGTATAGTGATCCACGATCTCAAAGCCGGGGCGGTTGAACTCGGCGGCCAGCATCCGCTCTGCCAGGGCCAGGCCGACACCTGTGGCAAAACCCTGCCCCAAAGGCCCGGTGGTCATCTCCACGCCGGGTGTCTCGCCGTATTCTGGATGGCCGGGGGTCCGGCTGCCCCACTGCCGGAACTGTTGGAGCTGCTCCAGGGGCAGGTCGTAGCCGGTCAGGTGCAGCAGGCTGTAGAGCAGCATGGAGCCGTGCCCGGCGGAAAGGATGAAGCGGTCTCGGTCGGGCCAGGCCGGGTCGGCGGGATTGTGCTTGAGGAAGCGGGTCCACAGGACGTAGGCCATGTCTGCCGCGCCCATGGGCATCCCCGGATGGCCGGAATTGGCCTTTTGCACCCCGTCTATGGCCAGGGTGCGGATGGTGTTGACGCAGAGTTGATCCAAATGGTTTGACACTCTTGCCTCCTATTTCGGACCTGCCCTGCTTGGACAGGTGCATTTCAATTCACACCGCAGAGGCGCAATTCGCCGGGGGGATGATTGATCTCACAGCATTTCTCCCCGCACCCTCGGCGTCTCTGCGGTGGACTCATTCAACCGGCACGGGAACCGGCGTAAGCCGAGAGCCGGTGCGCATGAACTGGACCAGCACCAGCGAGACCAGCGCCACGCCTACCCCGGCCAAGAAGGGGGCTTTGGGCGAGATCTGCTCCCAAAGGATGCCGCCCAGCAGCGGCACGCCCAAAGCCGAAATGTGGTTGATGGTCTGGGCCAGGCTGACGTTGCTGGTGATTTCGGCGGGCGAGATGGCGATCTTTTGAAAGTAGGATTCCACCGCCAGGTTGAAGCCGAAAAAGATGTGGTCCAGGACGAACAGGGCGCAGAGCACCGGCAGCGATGGGATGAAAGCGTAACCCAAAAAGACGCCCATGAGGGCGATGAAATTGACCGTCAGCAGGCGGCGTTCGCCCACGCGGGGTACGAGCCAGCCCAGGAGCGGAGCGGAAAAGGTGCTGACCAGGTTGTTGATGAGCAGCAGGAAAGCGGTCCAAGTGATGGGCATGTGGTGGATCTGCACCAGCAAAAAGATGGCAAAAGTGGTAAAGATGTGGCGGCGGATGCCCATGAGGAAGGTCAGGGAGTAGTAGAGCCAGTAGCTGCGGCGAAAGATGACCTTGCGCCGTTCCCGCTGGACGCCTTTGCCCCGGCCCAGCCCGTTGCCAAAGGCCAGCAGGCTGCCCGCGATCACCGCTCCCCCGGCGACGAACAAAGTCGTCTGGTAGCCCCAGGCCGGAATGCGCAGGGGGCCGATCTCCACCCCGGCGACAAAGATGCCGACCAACGCCGTGCCCACCAGGGCGGCGATGGAAGAGACACTGCGCAACCCGCCCAGCATCTGGGGGGCGGCCTGCTCGCCCACACCCATCAGCACCACGCTGTTGTTGCCGGAATAGAAAAAGTGAAAGCCGATGCTCGTCACCAGCGTCCCGGCGATGAGGATCAGGACGCCGGTGGATAGGCCGGTGATCACCAGGCCGACGCCCATAAAGAGGACGCTGAGGGCCATGATCCGCATCTCGGACATCCAGAGCACCAAAAAGCCCAGGACAAAGCCCATCAGCCCCGGCAACTCGCGCAACGATTGGATGAGGCCGATCTGGGTCGGCGTGACGCCGATGACCTCCACGGCAAAGTTGTTGAAAACGGCCCGCCAGACGTTGAAGCCAAAATAGAGGAAAAAGTTGGCGACGGCCAGGATGATGAACAATCTTCGGGTGCTGTGTTGCATGATTTTCCTCGGAAGTTGGGTGTGCAGGGAGCCTGCGGTTCGCGGGCGGCCCCCGCACCCTACGGCTCCGCCGTCACCGTCACCGTGGGCGTCGGCGTCGGCTCAATCTCAATGACTACTTCTATCGTCTCCGGGATGATGCTGACGACGGTAACCCCTTCCGGCCCGGCGATGCTGGGCGCGATGCGGTGTACACCCAGGGGATAATCGAACAGGTTGAGGATGATGCGAATGTCATCGGGCGTCAGCGATTCCAGGATGGTGTTGGGTCCTTCTAGGATGACGTCCACCACCTCCGGCGAGGGGGTGGCCACCCAGCCGGGGCGCACTCCTTGCACCTCAACGACCGAGGTCATGGCCCGGCTGCTTTGGATGGGCAGGACCTCAACCGTGACCGTGACATAGTCCACGCCGACGACGACCACACCCTCCGGCACGACCAGGGGGCTGTATTGCACCAAGCCCTCCGTCGCGCCGCTGACGGAGATGGGTTGGGTTTCTATGAAACCGGGCAGGTCGTTCAGAACGGAGGGCAGGCCGGCCAGCGTCACCGTGGACGGCTCAACCGAGACGCTGCCCAGGCGATAGTCTGCCGCCGGTTCACCCACCAGGTCGGGAACGACCTCTACATCGGGTTTGAAGCCCAGTTTGCGGCGGATTGCGACTTGGACCTGGACCCGCTCCGGTTCCTGGTCCAACCCGACGACCGTTTTGCCCTCCTCGTTGATCGGTTTGACCGCGACCTGTTCGTTGATGGTCTCTCTGGCGTCGGAAACGTCTATCACTCCGACGACCGAGGTTACCTGCGCCAGCACCGATTCGGGGCCGGTCAGGGCCACCTCCTTGGGGATCGCCTGGGGAACCGTCATCTGGTATCCTACGGCCACCTTGCCCTGCACTTTGATCTTGACCGGCAGGGTGATGGTCCGCACCGCTTCCAGGTGGACGGTCTGGGCTGCGGGCGTCCATCTTTCAATGCGCACATCGGGGTTATCGCATGTGACCAGGATGGGCACGTCGCCCGGCTTCCCCGGTTCAACGCCGGAGAGATCCATCGTTGCTTGGAAGTCGTCCGTTTCCAGCTCGGCTAAAACGCTCCGGCGGGCGCGGACGGTGACGGTTACCCGTTCTTCCAAAGGGGCCACAAGTTCGGTCCTTTCCGGCCGATTGAGTAAGCTGATGGGAACATCGGGAAATTCTCGGTCGGCGAAAGGATCGTCCTGCAACGATGCCGAAATCCAGACGACAAAGGCCAATAGCAAGGCCAGGATGATGGCTCCCAGGTTGCCGATCAATTGGCGCATCATCGGGTTCTTTGGTTATTTAGCCTGTCTGCGGTTCAGCAGCCACCACAGGGCCAAGGCGGAGGCAGCTGCCCCTAACACACCCACGGCGGCTGCCGTTTTGGGTTCGTAAAGGGCTTTGGTATGGGCGGGTTCGCCGCCGTATTCGGCAAAGAGTCGCCCCCACTTGGTCTGCAGGGCTTCCTGCACCCGTTTGTGGCCGATGAAAGGATACCAAAAGCCGTCGTAGTACAGCCGTGAGGCGGCGTAGGACCAGGGCACGATGGGCGTGCGCAGCAGCAAATGCTCCAGCGGCTTGAGAGGGCCGTGGTAGATCATTTTTTGGCCCCGGCTGGCGAAGGTCTCGCCGGTGCGGGCGTGCCAGCGCACCTCATCGGGGTCCACATTCCCGACGATCTCGATCTTTTTGATGTCACCGATGCCCAGATCTCGTTCGTGGGCCAAGCGGATGAAATCCAGCTCCATCGGCTCAAAGCCCTGCAAGTAGGCGGAAACGGCATCAATGGCTACCTGGTCTGCCGAGGCCAGGATCAGGTCTTTTTCCTGAACCCACATGGCCCGGGGGCCGGGTCCATCGCCCACAAAGGTCCCGTCCATCACGGCAAAGAGACCGGTATGGATCTCCTGTTGGATGGCGAGGAGGTCTACGACCGTTTCGTGGATGACGGCGTGGGTCCAGTGCCGATTTTCCGAGAGCAGGCCGCCGAAGGCGTTTTTCATCGCCCCGGTGATGGTGGTAAAGACGTGGGTTTTGACCGTCGGCAACTGGACGATGTTCTTGCCGAAGAAAAATTTGGGGATTTTGATCCCGTCTGGATACACCTGGTCTAGAACCAGCATGGGGGATTGGGGTTCGTACACCACCCACTCAATCTCCGGTTCGTAAAGATGGACATCGGGCAATCCGTATTTATCCGTGATCAGTTTGTGTTTGTTGTTGCGTTCGCCCACATAGGCATCTACCACTACCGTGCGGTTGTGGGCGGCGATGAGGTCGCGGTAGCCGTCCTCCAGCATGGTCTGGATGACGCCTTCTAGCTGCCAGGGGGCCGTGGAGCAGGCAGGATACCACTGTTGCCAGGAGATGTTGATCTTGAGCAGCGTTTCTTTATCCTTTGGCAGCGCGGCTTCATAGTCCGCCAATTTGAGGAGCCGCTTATAATCCTCCAGGACCGTCTCCGGCTGGGTGCGGAGCAGGGCTACGCGCCCCTTGCCCGGAAATTCCTTCTCAATCATGTTATCTGTACCTCCTGCGTATGATGGAAAAGCGGGGGTAGTATAACGCAATTCAGGGAGAATGTCCAGAGTTTTCCCGTCAAGGGTAGGGCAGGGTGCGGGGCACAAGGTTCGCAGAAGAACGGTTGATTTTACGCTGTTTCTATTTGCTCGCTCGGCGTATCTGTGGATGGGCCGGGTTGGGAAACGGTGGCCTCTCAGGGCGTCGGCGTGGTCGGCGGTAGTGCAAGGGTAGCGGTGATGGTCGGTGTGATGGTGGGCGGTGGCAGGGTCGGCGTCCGGGTGGCGGTCGGCGTGGGCGGCAGCAGCGTCCTTGTGGGGGAAGGGGTGGCCGTCGGCGGCAGAGGGGTGAGGGTCGGCGTCCGGGTCGGCTCCGGGGTGGCCGTGGGGATGGGGGTAGGCGTCCGGGTGGCGGTCGGCGTCGCGGTGGGAGTGGGGTTGTGGACGACTACCCAGGTGCGGGCTTCGAAGCTGTTGCCCGCCGTGTCGTAGACGACGACGCGCAGGGTGTAGTCGCGGTCGGCCAGGTCGCGCACATCCCAGACGGCCAGCAGGCCGTCCTCCACCGGGGTATAGACCGGCCCGGCGACCGGCCCCCAGCCGATGGGGTCACGGCCTTCGCCGTATTCGACCACGTAATGGTCAAAAGAGGGCGCATTGGCCCGCCCGCCGATCATCACCTCCCCGGCTACGCTCACGCCGGGCGCAGGCTGCGAGATGGCGACATCCGCCGGGCCGGTGTGGACGGGGCAGGGTTCGTCGGGCGGTTGGGGGATGTTGTGTTCTTGCGCCCACTTTTGTCCCTCTTCGCCGGGTAGGTAGTAAAAGTACCGCTCCTCAACGGCATTGGCCGGGCAGTATTCGGTGGCCAAGGCGTTGGTCGTGACGTCAATGCGGATGAACTGGTGAAAGTCGTGCTCCGGCCCCAAAGGCCCTTGCCCGGCGGCGAAAATCTCCATGCGGCGGCGGTCGGGTGGGCAGGCGGCGCTGGGCAAAGAGCCTGCATCCGCGCTGATCTCTATTTCTTCGATGCCCGGCGGGCGGGGAAACTGGCCGGCCGGTCGGTCGGCCAGGGCGCGTTCCATAAAGTTGTGCCAGATGGGGCCTGCGCCCCGCGCCCCGCTGACCTTTTTCATGGGTGAATTGTCCGAGTTGCCCACCCAGACCCCGGCCACCAGCTCCGGCGTGTAGCCGATGGTCCAGGCGTCGCGCCAATCGTCGGTGGTGCCGGTTTTGACCGCTGCCGGGCGGGAGAGTTTGAGGACGCTGTTGCGGCCAAAGGTGGGAGCGCGGGCCTCGTTGTCGGCCAGGATGTCGGTGATGAGATAGGCGTGCTGGGGGCTGATGACCTGCTCTCCGGCGGGGGGATGGTATTCTTCCAGGATGCGCCCGTTCATGTCCTCAATGCGCAGGATGGAGACGGGCGGCACGCGCCGCCCGCCGTTGGCAAAGACGGCGTAAGCACCCACCATCTCCAAGAGGGTGACGTCGCCGCCGCCCAGGGTCAGGCTCAGGCCGTAATCGGGTCGGTTGAGGGATTCGATGCCCAGGCGGTGGGCCGTGTCGAGCATGGCCGGGAGACCGACGAAATCAAGGGCCTTGACCGCCGGGATGTTCAGGGAGCGGGCCAACGCCTCCCGCACCAGGACCGGGCCGTGCTCTTTGCCGTCGTAATTTTTGGGCACGTAAGGGCGGCCCAGGGCGTCTTTGAACTCGGTCCGCACGTCCCAGATGAGGGTGGCCGGGGTCCAGCCCTTTTCAAAGGCGGTGACATAGGTCACCGGTTTGATGGAGGAGCCGGGTTGCCGCAGGCGCAGGGCGACGTTCACCTGGCCGTCAATCGCCGGGTCGTTAAAGTCTGCGCTGCCCAGCATGGCCAGGATCTCACCCGTGGCCGGTTTGACGGCGACCAGGGCGGCGTTGGTGGCGTGGCGGTCGGCCAGGGTCGTCAGGTGCGCCTTCACCTCCTCTTGGGCAATGGCCTGTAGGTTGGAATCCAGGGTGGTGTAGACCCGCAAACCGCTGCGGTAGAGCACTTCGGCCCCGTATTTCTGTTCCAGCTGCTGTTGTACCCAGAGGACAAAGTGGGGTGCTTCAATGTGGGAGCGCACCGGTTGCAGGTGCAGCGGCTCGGCTTTGGCCGCCTCCGCCTCGGCAGGGGTGATGTAGCCTGCCTCCACCATCAGGTCCAGGACGACGGCCTGGCGACGTTTGGCCCGTTCCAGGTCGGCGTAGGGGTCCCAGTAGGCGGGGGCCTGGGGCAGCCCGGCCAGCAGGGCCGCTTCGGCCAGGGTCAGGTCGCGGGCCTTTTTGCC
>CAZQKE010000073.1:0-16767 GCA_964593865.1 uncultured Anaerolineaceae bacterium
GATCTCGCGGGTGCGCTCATAGATGGCCATGATCAGGGTGTTGATGATGCCCAGGGAGGCGACGGCCAGGGCGACAAGGCCAAAGATGCTCAGCACCGCCTGGATGACGCGAAACCCCCCGGCCAGGGAGCCGGCCGATTCTTCCGGCGTCTTGGCGTCATAATCGCCCAGGGCTTCGATGGCGCGGGCGACGGCCTCCACATTCTGCGGGTCGTCCACCTGCACCGCAAGGGCAAAGCCCATGTCCTCATCGGTGTAGGCCTGGTCGTTCTGGGTAAAGTAGCGGGCCATTTCTATAGCATCTTTCATCGGCACGGCGACCTCGGTGCTCAGGATCGATTCTTCAAAGACGCCGACGATCCGGAAGGTGTAATCCCGGCCCTCCGGCTCTTTGGAGCTAAACGGGGTAATCTGGGAACCCTGAGGGACGCGGATGGAGATGGTCCGGCCCAGGGCCTCCTCCGCGCCGTCCAGCCCCCAGACTTCCAAAAAGGCGTGGGCGACAACGGCTACCCCTCGCTCTCCTTCCGCAAAAGGGCGACCGGCGGCCAGTTTGCGCTGCCGAATCTCAAACAGGGGGGAGGCGACGAGTTGCACCTGGTACTTTTTCTCCTGGCCTTCCAGTTGCACCCAACGGGGCATAACCAGCACTACCGGCTCCACGGCGACGACGTGCTCCACGGTGGCGATGCGCGCCACATCCTCGCCGGTGAAGGTCGGGATGTTCATGTAGGGCAGGGCCTGGCCCTCCTTCACCTCCTGGGGGGCGCCCAGCCCCGTCGCACCCAGGATGGCTGCCATGCCCGGACCGGAGGCCGGTTCGACGCTGACCACATTGGGCAGGATCAAGGCGGTGAGTTGGCCGGTGACATAGTGTTGCACCCCCACCCCCAGGCTGACCATCAGGGCCACCAGCATCGCGCCGATGACCACGGCAAAGACGGTCAACGCGGTGCGCAGCTTGCGCTTCCAAAGGTTGGCAAAAGCCATGCGGATCGCATCGCCGAGTCTCATCGTGCGCCCCCTTCCACAATTCGCCCGTCGCGCAGGGCGATCTGTCGTTCGGCCAAGGCGGCCATTTCGGCGTCGTGGGTGACGAGCACCACCGTCAGCCCCCGCTCCCGGTGCAGGCGGTCCAGCAAGCCGACGATCTCGCGGCTGGTGGCCGAATCCAGGTTGCCGGTCGGCTCATCGGCCAGGAGATAGGCCGGTTCTGTGACCAGGGCGCGGGCGATGGCCACCCGCTGCCGCTCTCCGCCCGACAGCTGGGCCGGTTTGTGCCGGAGCCGGTCGGCCAACCCCACCGCTTCCAGGGCGGTTTGCGCCCGTCGCCGCCGCTCCTTGGGCGGCACACGGGCAAAGATGAGGGGTAGGGCTACATTTTCCAGGGCGGTGTAGGTCGGTTGCAGGTTGAAGGTCTGGAAGACAAAGCCGATCCGCCGGTTGCGAAAGCGGGCCAGTTCCCGGTCGTTGGCCCGGCTCAGGTCTTGGCCGTCCACGATGACCTGACCTTCGGTGGGCGTGTCCAACCCGCCGATGACGTGCAGCAGTGTGCTCTTGCCGCTGCCCGAAGGCCCGACTACGGCCACGAATTCGCCGTCGCCGATGGTCAGGTTGACGTGGTCCAGGGCGTGGATCTCCTCCGTGCCCATTTTGTAGGTGCGGGTCACATCTTTTAGCTCAATCATGCCGATCCTCACTTGTCAAAAATCGGGCGTACCAACGTACGGCTTCACGCCTCCCGCAATGCCCGGAGCAGGTCCTTGACCCCCGGTCGCTTGCCGTACATCAACAAACCGGCGCGAAAGATCTTGGCCCCGGCCCACAGACTAAAGGCGATGCCCAAGATGAGCAAGGCGATGCTGATGGCGATCTGCCCCGCCGGGACCTGACCGAACCCCAGCCGCAGGAGCATCATCACCGGCGCGGTCAAGGGGAAGTAGCTGAGCGCAACGGTAAAAGGCGCGTTGGGGTTGGCAAAGAGAAAGCCCATGGTCATCCAGGGCACGGCGGCGGCCAGGGAAAAGATACCGGCGATCTGTTGGCTTTCCCGCTGGGTTGTGCCTATCGCCCCGGCGACGGCCATCAGGGTAGCAAAGAGCAGGTAGCCCAGCACAAAGTAGATGACGCCCAGCAGCACGGTGCTCAGGCTGAGGCCGATGACGCCCGCCAGGGCAAAAAGGCTCGCCGCCGCGCCGATGAGGGCTGCCCCCGCGCCGACCCAGACCGAGACCTGGATCAGGCCCAACGCCCCCAGCCCCAAGATTTTGCCCGCCAACAGTTGGGTAGGACCGATGGAGGAAAGGAGGATCTCAATGATGCGCCCTTCCTTTTCCTCGCTGACGCTTTGCAACAAGAACCCCGAAGCGGTAAAGATGGTGATGACGAACAGGATGGAAAAGGTGTAGGGGATGACAAAATCGGCGATCCAGCTAAAAGCGTTTTCGCTGCTTGCCCGGCCTTGCTCATCCAGGGTGATGATCTCGGCGTTCAGCAGCGGCTCCAGGGCACGCTCCCGCACCCGATCGTCCACCCGCCCGTACAGGAGATGGTCCGTCAGGAAAGGGCCGATGTCGCCCTCGTCCACGGCGATGGCGGCGGTGAACCCGCTGCTGTGGCTATAAACCGTCACCCGGCCCGTTTCCAAATAATCCGCTGCGAGGACAAAGTAGCTATCTATCTCCCCGGCGATCAAGGCGGCCCGCGCTGCCGCCTCATCGGCGTAAGGGATGAACGCGCCTTCGTATTGGGGCAAGGGTGCATCCAACAGGCCGCTCCGATCCACGTAGCCGATCACCTGCCCCCCAGGCGTAAATTGAGATTCAAAGAAATCGCCCACCTGCTGCCCGCCGAAAAAGGAAGCGACCAGCAGCCCCACCAACCCCAACGCCGGGATGAGCAAGGTCATGATGATGAACCCCGGACGGCGAATGTTGATCCACAACTCTTGCCCGGCAACCAGGAAAACCTCTCTCATGGTTCCCCTCCCAAGCCTTCCGATGTCTGCCCCACCACGCCGATAAAGATCTCTTCCAACGGCGGCGTCGCCACTTCAAACCGTCGGACCTGCACCTCGGCCTGGACCAGGTGGCGCAGGATCGTCTGGGGGTCTGTTTCCCGCTCCAAGACGAGTTCATAGGCGTCATTGCGCCGCTCAATGCGCTGCACGCCGGGCAGCTCCGGCGGCAGGGCGTCGCATTCCAGGCGGACGGCGTGTTCGGCGTAACGGGCCTTGATCTCCTCCAAGGGGCCGTAGAGCACCGCCCGCCCGTGGTTGATGAGCAGAATGCGGTTGCACATCTCCTCCACCTGGTTCATGTTGTGGGTGCTGAGGATGATGGTTTTTCCTTTGGCCTGTTCCTCCAGCAGGATCGTTTTGAGCAGGTCGGTGTTGACCGGGTCCAGGCCCTGGAACGGCTCATCCAGGATGAGGAGGTCGGGATCGTGGACCAGGGCGGCCAGGAATTGGGCTTTTTGGGTCATGCCCTTGCTCAGCTCCTTGATCTTGCGTCGGGCATAGTCCGCCAATCCGACCCGTTTCAGGAGGGCCATACCGCGCTGCCGGGCCTGGGCGCGGGGTAGGCCCTTGAGGGCGCCCAGGTAGGTCAGGCATTCCAAGAGGGGAAAGTTGCGGTACAGGCCCCGCTCCTCCGGCAAGTAGCCGATGCGGGATTGGGAGGCTTTGGTCATCGGCCGGCCCTGCCAGGTGATGCGCCCGCTATCGGGCTTGAGGATGTCCATCATGCAGCGGATGGTGGTCGTTTTGCCCGCGCCGTTCGGCCCCAACAGGCCGAAAATCTCGCCCTCTTCCACGGCGAAGCTCACACCGTCCACCGCCTTGATGCCGGCGAAATGCTTGACCAGATTCTCGACCTGGATCATGGTTCCTCCGTTGCTCTCGTTGCATCATTCGTTTCCGGCCTGCGCTTGACCTCATTGTACCTTCCTTTACGTCGGGGGGCAAGAAAGGGTTTCTCCGTGACAGGATGGTTCGCCGACCGGCCCGCTTCCGAGGATGGTGCTCCGGGGTGTTCACGATCTCTTCACGGTTGGTCTGTATAATGGCGGTACATCGGATGTTGCACCGCCGGGGAAGGGCATGGTGTTCACGATCTTTTCACGGTCGGTTTGTATACTTGCATCGGCAGCTTGATCCGGGGTAGCGGACCGATCCCCCAGCTCACCGCCAAGGATGAAAATCTCGGCGGCTCGCGCCGGAGGCGGTGGCGACTCAAATCGCTCCTTTCGGGCCTGTGGCCGGGCGTATTCGTGCATTCGCGCCCGCTTCGTGGACGGCCCGCTTTGGCGGTTCCGGGGATGTGAACCGCAAAGGTGCAAAGGCCGCAAAGGAAAAAAGAAAACCTTCGCGCTCTTGGCGTCTTGGCGGTTCCAAGATTCGAACCGCAAAGGCGAAGAGAAGTGGCGACTCAAGTCGCTCCTTTCGGGCCTGCGGCCCGGCGTCCGCCTGCGCGGACGCTCCCGCTTCCGCCCGCGCAGGCGGGCGGTCGGCCAACGGCCCGCCAGGGGCGGTTTCAACCGCTATTTTCGAGGAAAGGTCAAATGAAACGTCTCCCCCTGCTGTTGGTTCTTTTCCTGGCAGCCTGCCGTTCCGGTGCCGGGCCGCTACCGACCGCCGCCCCATCTGCCACCGCCGTCCCGACAATCACTCCTTTGCCGTCCCCTCCTTCCCCCGCCCAGGAGGAGCCGAGCATGGAGGAATGTCGCCGGTGGTTGACCTCGGCGCAGGAGCGGGATGTGCCCATCGCCTGCGCCGATTGGGCCTTTTTCCGCCCGGAGCTGTTCAAGCGCGGCGGCGGAGCCTTCCCCCTAGGGAATAACCGCTACTACCTGGTCTGGGTTCCCGAAAACTGGGCCGAGATCGCGGACCGCAAGGTGATCGTCTCCCTGCATGGGACCGGCGGCTGCGCCGAGTGGATGCTCAACCACTGGTACCAGACCACCGACCGCCAATGGGTGCTGGTGGCCATGCAGTACTATGACCCGGCGACCGGGCAATACGACGACGACGCGGTCATCTATGACAACTTGCGGGCCGTCTTGGCCGAGTTGCAGGCCCACTGCCCCCTATCCGGCAGCGAGGTTTTCTACCACGGCTTTTCGCGGGGATCGGCCCAGAGCTTCCCCGTGGCGGTCCGCGACCGGGCGGGCGACCGGCTCTTTGCCGCCTTTATCGCCGATTCGGGCTGCGCCGGACCGAACTACCCGACGCTGCGCGATGCCCCTGCCGACGCCTTGCGTGGGGCGCATTTCTGGCTGTGGTGCGGCGAAAACGATGTGTCCACCGTGGATCCGGCCCGGACGACCTGCCGAGTCATGGAAGAGGACATGCGCCCCTACGTGGAGGAGCACGGCGGCGTGGTGGATGCCTTGATCCAGGAGGAAGGAGGCGGCCACGGCATGTTCAACGATTGCTCCGCCGGGGAGCACCGGTGCGTCAGCCGCACGGCAGAAAACCTCGGCCCTTCCTTGCCGCTCCTGTTTGAATACATAAGCAGGACCCCCTGACCACGTGGGACCACCTGACCACCCGTCCCGGCTATGGAGAGGTGTAAGGTTGCCTAAATCCGCCCCTTGTGCTAAAATGGTGGCATAGAGTGGGGACGATCAGAATATGAGACGAGGCCCGGTGGGGCCGTATTTGAATGGACGAACTGCCCTCAACAGAAGGACCTGACCCTGCTTGTACAAGCAAGCAACCATCTGGACGACCAGAGCAAGCTTCGCGCCGTCGGGCGTGAGGCTTGTTTTGGTCGTTTTTTGTCTGAGGAGTGGTGCATTGGACCTGACGATCATCATCTTGGCGGCGGGCAAGGGAACCCGCATGAAATCCGATCTACCCAAAGTGATGCATCCTGTGGTCGGTTGGCCGATGGTCCGCCATGTGTGGCAGACGGCCCAGGCATTGGACCCGGCGGCGGTGGCCGTCGTTATAGGGTACGGGGCCGAGCTGGTGCGGCGGGCGTTGGGTGAAGGGGTGACCTATGTCGTGCAGGAAGAGCAGTTGGGCACGGCCCATGCCGTCCGGCAGGCGATGGAGGCGGTAGCAGGCCGGGCGCAAACGGTATTGGTCCTCTACGGCGACACGCCCCTCATCCGCCCCGAAACGCTGCGGCGGTTGGTGGCGCATCACGAGGCCGCAAAGGCAGCGGTTACGATCCTCTCCTTCTATCCCGACGATCCGACGGGCTACGGTCGCATTCTCCGCGACGCCGATGGCCGGGTATTGGCCATCGTTGAGGAAAAGGTTGCAACGCCGGAGCAAAAGACCATTGCCGAGGCGAATGCCGGTATCCTCTGCGTGCGTGACGAATGGCTGTGGCCCAATCTGACCCGCATTGAGCGGCGTCCCGCAGGGGAGTACTATCTCACCGACCTGGTAGCTTTGGCCCGCAGAGGAGGAGAACCGGTGGCCGCCCTGCCCGCCGATGATCCGCTGGAGGTGATCGGCCTGGATACGCGCCTTAAGCTGGCCCGTGCCGAAGCCGAAATGCGCCGCCGCATCAACGAAAGGTGGTTGCAATCCGGTGTCACCTTAATCCATCCCGAAACGACCTACATTGAAGCCGGGGTTGAGATCGGCAGCGATACCGTCATCTGGCCCAACACCTTTTTGCAGGGGAAAACGCGCATTGGGCAGGGGTGCACCATCGGCCCCGGCGCCGTGATCCGCGATTCGGTCGTCGGTGATGGCTGCCGGGTGGAACTCTCCGTCCTTGAAGAGGCGATCATGGAAGAGGGCAGCGACATCGGTCCCTTTGGGCATCTTCGGCGGGGGGCACACCTGGGACCGGGGGTCCATATGGGCAACTTCGGCGAGGTCAAGAATTCCTATCTGGGACCGGGAGTCAAAATGGGGCATTTCAGCTACCTGGGCGATGCCACCGTCGGCGCGGGGGCCAATATCGGTGCAGGGACCGTTACCTGCAACTACGATGGGGAGCGCAAACACCGTACAATCATCGGCGAAGAAGCCTTTATCGGCAGCGATACGATGCTGGTCGCCCCGGTGAGGGTGGGCGACGGGGCCAAAACGGGGGCCGGGGCGGTCGTCACCCATGACGTGCCGCCGGGCAAGGTAGCCTATGGCGTTCCTGCCCGTGTCCGGGAGTAGCTTGCCGCCGGGGACAAGGGCGGTACCCCTACCACGACCTCCGGCGCGAAACGCCACGCCCCCGCCGAATTGAGGGAGGAGTTGTGATTTGACCACGACAGAAATACTTTTGCTGCTGGCATTGATGTTTGCCAACGGCTTTTTGGCTATGGCCCGTTCGGCCCTCGTCAACGTGCGCTTGCCCCGGCTGCACCAATTGATCGAAGAAGGGTCCGGCTCGGCCCGCACGGCGGCGCGGCTCTCGGAAGACGCCAGCCGTCTCCTGGCGACGGCCAAATTGGGCATGATGTTGACCAGCTTCTTTGGTGGAGCGGTTGTGGCCGTCGCTTCCGCTCCGCCCCTGGCCGCCCAACTGCAACCCTGGCTGGGCGGCGCGGCGGAGCCGGTCGCTTTCGTCTTGGTCGTCTTGGGAGCGGCCCTGACCATGCTCATCTTTGCCGAGCTGGTCCCGGAGACGGTGGGTGCTCACTACAGCGAGCAGTTGGCCCTGGCGCTGGCCCGCCCCTTGTTGATCCTCTCCGTCGTGGCAATGCCTATCGTCCGCCTGATGGTCTGGATCGGCAATATGGTCTCCCGCCTCTTTGGCGCGGCTCCCCAAAGCGGCCTGCCGATGGTGACGGAAGAAGAGATCAAGACGTTGGTGGATGCCGGTGAAGAGGAGGGGGTCATCCAGGAAGAAGAAAAGAGGATGATCTACTCCATCTTTGAACTGGGCGATACCCTGGTCCGGGAAGTGATGATCCCGCGCATTGACATCATCGCCCTGGATGTTGAGACACCGATGCTGGAGGCCCTGGACATTATCATGGAGGCAGGGCACTCGCGCATTCCCGTCTACAGGGAAACCATTGACAACATAGAGGGCGTGTTGTACGTCAAGGACCTACTGCCCTACCTGCGCGATGGGCGCACCGATGTTCCCCTGAGCGAGATCGTGCGCAAGCCCTACTTTATCCCCGAAACCAAAAAGGCCAGCGACCTGCTGCCCGATCTGCAGCAACGTCGGGTTCACATGGCCATCGTAGTGGATGAATACGGTGGCGTGGCCGGCCTGGTGACGATTGAGGACCTGTTGGAAGAGATCGTCGGCGAGATTCAGGACGAATACGATACCGAGGAATCGTTCGTCGAGCAGGTTGGAGAGGATGAATACATTTTGGACGCCCGTTTGGACCTGGATGACCTGAACCAGATGTTGGAGGTGCACCTGCCCACCGAGGAGAGCGACACCCTGGGTGGTTTCATCTACACCGCTTTGGGGCGGGTCCCCGATCAGGGTGAGCAGGTCGTCTTTGGGGACCTGCTGTTTACCGTTGAGTCGTTGGCCGGGCGGCGCATCAAAAAGGTCCGGGTCCGGCGGCAGCCCCAGGAGCCGGAGGAAGAGGACCGATCCCCGGCACACCGTCGGGGGTGAAAATGGATGGCCTGCGATTTTCGCCCCTGCCGTAGCGGCAATGGAAGGAGACTGAGTGATGACCGAGAGCACAGAAGCCGATCTAATCGCCCTGGCCCGCCGGGCACGGGAGCGGGCTTATGCTCCCTATTCCAACTTTGCCGTCGGTGCGGCTCTGCTGGGCCGCTCTGGACGGGTGTTCACCGGCTGCAATGTGGAAAATGCAGCCTATCCCCTCTGCACCTGCGCCGAACGGGCCGCCGTGGTCAAGGCCGTCTCCGAGGGGGAGCGGGAATTCGTCGCCATTGCCGTTGTGACCTCCACGGGGGCGACGCCCTGTGGTGCGTGTCGCCAGATTCTGCGCGAATTCGGCGGTCCGGAGGGCGATCTCCGGGTCATTGTCGCCGACTTGGAGGGCCATGTGCGCACCTTTACCGTGGCCGAGTTGTTGCCTTCCGGGTTCACATCGGCGCAGCTACAAAAATAACCGGCGATCCGACCGGCGCGGCAGAGGGGTCGCGCCGGTTTTTTGCATCTCCCGCCCTTTCGGGTACAATGACGGTGTGAAATCCCAAAGGAGAAGGTCATGCTGGACAAAGCACAAACCATTGCAGAACAGATGGTCCGCTGGCGGCGGGACATCCACGCCCACCCTGAATTGGGGTTTGAGGAAAAGCGCACCGCCGCGCTGGTCGCCGCGGTGCTGACCGAACTGGGCTACCGGGTACGTACCGGCGTCGGGCGCACCGGCGTCGTCGCCGAACGGGGCGCAGGGCCGCCCATCGTCGCCATCCGCGCCGACATGGACGCCTTGCCCATCCAGGAGGCCAACGATGTGCCCTATGCGTCCCAATCGCCCGGTGTGATGCACGCCTGCGGCCATGACGCCCACACGGCCATTGCCCTGGGCGTGGCGACTTTGCTGGCCCAGGAGTCCTTCCCCGGCACGGTCCGCTTCCTCTTCCAACCTTCGGAGGAAAAGGCCGACGAGGAAGGAGTCAGCGGCGCGGGCCGCATGGTGGAGGATGGAGCCATGGAGGGTGTGGCGGCGGTGCTGGCTTTGCACGTCGCCGGGAGCTTGCCCGTCGGCGCGATTTCCGTCGAAGCGGGGCCTTCCTCCGCCGGGGTGGATAGCTTCTGGGCGACCATCAAGGGGCGGGGCGCCCACGGGGCTTATCCTCACAAGGGCCTGGACCCCATCCACATCGCCGCCCACGTCATCCTGGCCCTGCACGGCATCGTCTCCCGGCGGTTGGACCCCTTTGATCCGGCGGTTGTCACCGTCGGCGCGGTCCACGGCGGCGAGGCCAACAACATCATCCCGGAGGAGGTAGAGTTGGCCGGGACCATTCGCTACACCGAGCCGGAAACCCAAGCCACCATCCACGCCGAGGTAGAGCGGGCGGTGTCCATCGCCCGCGCCCTGGGCGGCGATTACGACCTGACCATCCGCGAAGGTGGGAAACCCGTCATCAACGACGAACGGGTGGTGGCCGTGCTGCAGGAGGTTGCTACCGACCTGTTGGGTGAGGAAGGGTTGCAACCTTCGGAAAAGGGGATGGGCGGCGAGGACTTTTCCCTCTTTACGGCGTTGGCTCCGGGGGCCATGTTCCGCCTGGGCTGTCGGCTGGAGGAGGACCCGCGCACGGCCCATCATCCCCGCTTTGACCTGGACGAAAGCTGCCTGCCCATCGGTGCGGCGGTGCTGGCCGAAGCCGCCCTGCGGCTGCTGCGGCAGGGGGGCGTCTAGTGACTCAAGTCGCTCCTTTCAGGCCTGGGGCCGGTCGTATTCGTGCATTCGCGTATTCGCGCCCGCTCCGTGGACGGCCCGCGCCGCGCGGTTTCAACCGCTGCTCTGCGCGAAAAACCTTGACCGTAGGAGAAGGACGATGAAGATCAAAACCCTGCTTTGGACCCTGCTGAGCGCGGCCCTGCTCCTGGCCCTGCCCGCCATCGCCGAAGAACCATCCCCGACCCTCTACTTTTACCGCGACGGCCAGGCTGCGCCCGCCCCCCGGCCCCTGACCCTCGGCGGACGAACCCAGGCCGACGCCGAGGCCCTGCTCCGCGCCCTGCTGGCCGGTCCCACCCCCGCCGAGCAGGCCGACGGCCTGACCTCCGCCCTGCCGCCGGGGGGTGAGCTGCTGGCCGTAACGGTGGAGGGCGACCGGGTGACGGTGGACCTGCGCCTGCCCCTCTCCTTCCTGCACAAGGAGCTGACCCCGGAGCGCAGCGACGCCATCGTGGAGCAGGTTGTCAAAACCCTCTCCCCCCTGGGCCTGTACCACGTCGTCATCCGCGCCGAAGACGCCGACGGGCGACTCCGCATCCTTTCCGACTTTTTGCCGCGCCCCGTCGTTCCCCGCCCCACCGTGCCGCCCAACGACGACCCTGTGCCCGACCGCGCCGGTCCGGCTCCCGCCCACGTCGGCCAGCCGCCCATCCCCGGTCAGGGGCAGCCCCAGGGGGCCTTGAGCGGCAAGACGGTCTGGCTCAGCGCGGGGCACGGCTGGTATTGGAGCGATACCCTCAACCGCTGGAACACCCAGCGGCCCAACACCTACGGCCTGGTCGAAGATTTTTCCAACGCCGAGGCGGTCAACTACTACCTGGCCCGCTACCTGTGGAACGCCGGGGCCGATGTCCAACTGGTCCGCGAGCGGTCCATGAACGAGCACGAGGTCATCGTGGACAATGACGACGGCGCACCGGCCTACACCGAAACCGGCTCCTGGACGACCAGCAGCACCCCCGGCTACGGCGGCGGGACCTACCGCTATGCCATCTCTGCCGCCGACCGCACGGCCACGGCCACCTGGACCCCCACCCTGCCGGAGGCCGGTTGGTACGCCGTCTGGGCCTGGTACCGGGAGGGGACCAACCGCCCCACCGATGTCCGCTACGAGATCCATCACGCCGGGGGCGTGACCACCGTGCGCCTTTCCCAGGAGGTCCACGGCCAGACATGGCGTTACCTGGGCGAATACTATTTCGCGGCGGGCAACGGCGGCTTTGTGACCCTCATCAACCAATCGGACGACCCCGGCCAGGCGGTCATTGCCGATGCGATCCGCTTTGGCGGCGGGCTGGGCAGCATCGCCGAAGCGGGCGGGACCAGCGGCGAGCCGCGTTGGGAGGAAGCGGCCAAGTATTGGGCGCGGTACCAGGGCGCACCCTCTTCGGTGTGGGCCAACGACGTCACCGCCCGGCCCCTCTACGCCGAGTGGGAGAGCGCAAAGGGCTACCCCGGCGAGGCGGAAAACGCCGTTTACATCTCCTGGCACACCAACGCCGGGGGCGGGACGGGGACCAACACCTTCATCCACAGCACCGAGCCGACGCCCGGCAGCGCGGCCTTGCAGGATTGGATCCACGCCGAGCTGATCGCCGACCTGCGGGCCGGGTGGAACCCGAGCTGGGTAGACCGCGGCCAGCGGAGCGCGGATTTTGGCGAGCTGCGCGAACTTTCCACCATGCCCGGCGTCCTGCTGGAGGTGGCCTTTCACGATACGGAGGACCCCGGCGACGCCGACGACCTCAAGGAGCCGGTCTTTCGCCAGATCGCCGCCCGCGCCGTCTACCAGGGCATCGTCAAATTCTATGCCGAGCGGGAGGGGACGGCGGTCCACCTCCTGCCCGAACCGCCCACCCGCCTGGTCGCCCGCGCGACGGGACCGGGGCAGGTCACCCTCACCTGGTCGCCGCCGCCCTGCTGCGACGGCCTGGTGGGCGATGCGGCGACCTCCTACAAAGTCTACCACAGCGACGATGGCCGCGCCTTTGACAACGGCCTGGAAACTATCAGCCCCACCCTGACCCTGACCGGCCTGCCGCCCGGCTCCCTCCACTTTTTCCGCGTGACGGCGGTCAACAAAGGCGGCGAATCGTTCCCCACGCCGGTTGTGGCCGTGCGCCTGCCCGACACCCTCTCGCAGGTCGGCGTGGGGGAGGGCGCGCCGCCATTCCTCATCGTGGACGGCTTTGACCGCCTGGACCAAACGGCCCTCATCCCCCAGTGGGAAAGCTCCGCCCTGGGCACGGCCAGGCGCATGTTCTTGGAACGGATGCAGACCTACGATTACGCCGTAGAGCACGCCCAATCGCTGGCCGCCTGTGGCCTGGCCTTTGACGGCGCGGTCAACGAAGCGGTCACCGCCGGGGACGTGGCCCTGGCCGACTATGCCGCCGTGGATTGGTTCGTCGGCGAGGATTCGACGGCCGACGCCGCCCTGGACGACGCCGAGCGGTCGCTGCTGGCGGCCTACCTGGACGGCGGGGGGAGCCTGCTCCTTTCCGGCTCCGAGATCGGCTACGACCTGGTGGAACAAGGCCGCGATCCGGCTTTTTACGGCGGTTACCTGCGGGCCGCCTACCGGGGCGACGATGCCGAGACCTACGACTTTGGCGCGACGGGCGGCATCTTTGAGGGGGTGAGCGGCAGCTTTGACGACAGCACCCAGGGGACCTACGACGTGGGCTACCCCGACCGGCTGGGGGCGGCCAACGGCTCCGCCGTGGTTCTGACCTACAGCGGCGGCAGCGGCGACGGCGCGGCGATTGCCTACGCCGGGGACTATCGCCTGGTCTACGTTGGCTTCCCCCTGGAAACCGTCACGGCGGAGGATGTGCGCACCGCCCTCTTTTGCGCCGCCGCCGACTTTTTGCTCCCCACCGGGGGCGCAGGCGTGCAGCTCGCGCCCGATAGGGCCGCCGCCGCCGCGCCGGGCGAGACCGTCATCTACACCCACACCCTGACCAACACCGGCGACCTGACCGACACCTTTACCCTGGCCCACCACAGCAGCCTGGGCTGGGCGGTCGGCCATCCCCCGTCCATCACCCTGGGGAGCGGGCTGACGGCCACCCTGCGCCTCACCGTCGCCGTCCCCGCCGACGCCGAGGGCGGCGCGGTGGAGCAGACGGTCCTCACCGCCACCTCCACCCTCCAACCGGCCCTCCACGACACGGTCCGCGACACGACGACGGTGCTCGGAACCCGTTGCACCCCGCGCCTCATCAACCCCGGCTTTGAGCAAGGGACGAACCAATCGGTCTGGCAGGTGAGCGTCTCCGGCGGCGGCCCGGTCCTGGCCCACCGCGACGACCTGCCGCCGGGGATCGCGCCGCCCTCCGGCGACTGGCTGGCCTGGCTGGGCGTCTACACGCCGGGCATCACGACGACGGCGGCCCTGACCCAGATCGTCGCCCTGCCCCCCGGCGAGCCGACGCTCCACCTGCGCCTGTCCTGGCAGGCCGTCGGCTCCGGCGGCGCGACCGCACCCGACCGCCTGGCCGCCGGCATCTACGACCTGAGCGGCACGCTGCTGGCCGATCTGTTCACCGTCACCGTCTCCTCGGCCACCTGGCAGGTGAGCGAGGCCGACCTGGGACCCGCCCAGGCCCGCAGCATCGCCTCCTTTGCCGGGCAGACGGTCCAATTCGTCCTCCGCGCCGTCAGCCGGGACACGGCCTTTTTCGTGGACGATGTGCAGCTCACCACCTGCGGCCCGCCCGCCGAGGCCGAGTTCCGCGCCCTGTGGGTGGATGCCTACCATGGGGGCATCAAGACGCGGCAGCAGATTGATGAGTTGGTGGAAACGGCGGTCGCCGGGAATTTCAACGCCCTCGTCGTCCAGGTGCGGCGGCGGGGCGACACCTACTACCCCTCCGCCCTGGACCCCTGGGCGCCCGACGCCGACCCGACCTTTGACGCCCTGGCCTATCTCATTGAACGCGCCCACGCCGCCGGGCTGGAAGTCCACGCCTGGGCCACCACTTTGGCCATCTGGGGAGGCGATACGCCCCCCGCCGCGCCCGACCACACCTTCAACCGCCACGGGCCGGGGGCCACGGGCGATGACTACTGGCTGATGACCTCCTACAACGGCGAGGAACGGGCGGGCAGCCTCTACTACCTGGACCCCGGCCACCCCGCCGTGGCCGACTATACCGTGAGCATCTATGCCGAGCTGGCGAGGAATTACGACCTGGACGGCCTGCACCTGGACCGGGTGCGCTACCCAGACAACAAGGGCAGTTTTTGCCAGGACCAGGTGTGGTATTGCCAGGACTGGGGCTACAACCCGGTCTCTGTGGCCCGCTTCCAGGCCGAAACGGGCCGGACGGACATCCCCGATCCCCTGGATGAGGAGTGGGTGCAGTGGCGGCGGGACCAGGTGACGGCCCTGGTGCGGCGCATCTACCTGACGGTCACGGCCATCAACCCCCGGCTGCGGGTCAGCGCGGCGACCACCACCTCCGGCGGGCCGCCCGGCGACACCCTCCCCTGGGAGACGCGCACGCCCTACATCCACCACCTGCAAGATTGGCGCGGCTGGCTGGAAGAGGGCATCCTGGACCTGGCCTTGCCGATGGTCTACCGCGACGAGGAAGCCTACGCCGGGCAGTTCGACGGTTGGAGCGAGTGGATCAAGGACCACCAGTACGGGCGGGGCGCGGTGATCGGCACGGGCCTTTACCTGAACAGCGTGGCAAACAGCATGAGCCAGTGGCAGCGGGCGCGGCAGCCTTCCGCCCTGGGCAACGAGGGGCTGGGGATCTGCGGCTATAGCTACGCCACCCCCAGCAACGAGGGCGCATCACGGCGGGAATTTGTCAACGTCGTCGTGAGCCGGGTCTTTACCCGGCCCGCTTCCACGCCGACACTGCCCTGGAAGGATGCGCCGACGCGGGGCCACCTGGCGGGCCGCGTCCGGGTGACGCAAACCCAGGACATCCCCCTGGGCGCGCTGACGCTCACGCTGTTCGGTCCCCAGGGGCAGGGGGAACGCCCTCTATCATCCCGCACCCTGACGGTGGACGGCAGCGGCTGGTTCGGCGCGGTGGACCTGCCGCCGGGCGACTATGTGCTGGCGGCAGGGCCGCTGACCACCGTACCGGTGACGATCACCGTCGGCGCGGTCAGCAGCCGGACGATCACCCTACCCGCCGCCGATTTCCGCCTCTACCTGCCGCTGGTGCTCCGGCGATAAGAAAAGTCCGCTGCAGAAGGGTTGGCCTTGCGTGGTATCTTTGCGCGCTTGCGGCATCTCTGCGGTAAGAACCGGCCGCAAAGCGTTCGGTACTTGTCTCGCAAACCCTCTCCGCCGACTTGACACAGAACGTTTGTTCTGTTATAATGGTCCCGTCAAGAGAGGACCGCCGAAGGCGAGGGACTGTAACAATCCGGGTCGCTTCCGCGTAGGGCCGCTTGCAGCTCCGAGGGTGCAAGCGGAGCCTTTGGCGGTCGTCGGAGTGAGGTGGAACGATGACAAAAGACCTATCGGAACGTCAAAAGAGGATCCTGGCATTCCTCCGTTCGTTCATCCAAGAGCACAACTTCCCGCCCACCATCCGTCAGATCGGAGAACATGTGGGCATCTCCTCAACCTCGGTGGTCAAGTACAACTTGGATGTCTTGGAACGGCGGGGGTTTATAGAGCGTAACCGGGCCATCTCGCGGGGCATCCGCCTGATTGAGGAGGGGAGCGAACGCCCGACCGAAGTCATCCGGGTTCCCCTTTTGGGGCGCATTGCCGCCGGTACACCGATCCCCGTACCCGATGCCGATTTTTCTCCATTCGGCTACGACACCGCCATTGAGCTGACCCGTGACATCGTCAAAGACGCCCAGGGGATCTATGCCCTAGAAGTGCAAGGGGATTCCATGATCGACGCCCTCATCAACGACGGCGACATTGTGCTCATGCGTCATCAGCAGCAGGTAGAAAATGGAGAGATGGCCGCCGTCTGGATACGAGACCGCGAGGAGACAACCCTCAAACGCTTCTACCTGGAGGGCGACCGGGTTCGCCTCCAACCGGCCAACCCAACCATGGAAGCCATGTACTTCCCGGCCCACAACGTTGAAGTGATGGGCAAAGTGGTTGGTGTCATTCGCCAGCTGAACTGATCCGAGCGTAGCCACCCTGCCCTATCCCCCGCCCCCCGTTCGGCCGGACGACATCGGTCCGGTCGTGACCCCCTGCCTTTGGACCTTCCCGCGGTCGCCGAACAGAGCAGGTGCGAAATTTGACACAGAACACATGTTCTATTACAATACCCGCACATTTGTTCTGCCGGAAACGGAGGTAGGCGATGAACCGGTACTTGCACTTTCAGGCCGACCGGATTGAACAGGTCTTTGCCAGCCACAAGGTCCCCGCCCGCGTCGTCGGCGGGACCGTCACCCCGCGGCTGGTCCGCTTCCGCGTGGCAACCCCCCTCGGCATCAAGGTCAAGC
>CAZQKE010000074.1:0-7010 GCA_964593865.1 uncultured Anaerolineaceae bacterium
CGCTGCACGCTGCGCGCGCTCAGTTCGGCATAGACGGCGCGGAGGGCCTCATCGGTGCGCAGCGAATCGGTGTAGGGGTCGCGGAAGTAGAGCGGCTCTTCGGCAAAGGCCCAGACCAGACCGACGCACAGGGCCAGGGCCGGTAGAGCGGCAAGCGTTGCTCCCCAAAGGCGGGTGATCTTCATGTCTCCTTACTCCTCCAATTCGTAGACGACCAGGTTGTCAAATTGGATGACGGTGCCCGGTTCGTCAAAATTCCCGGCGGCCAGGCCGATGGTTCCGGAGAGGATGGTGCTGTCTATGACATCGGTCAGCCATGTGTCATTGACATAAAAACTGCACAGGCTGCCGGCACAGAGCACTTGTAGGTGATTCAGCACATCAACTCCTTGATTGATCGCTTCCGATTCCTGCCAGGGGATCAGCGTCATCCACTCTTCATCGCGCCGTAAGACTACCGAGTAATAGCCGTCGCTGCTGATTTCATACCAGTAAAAATCTTCCGGTTCCTCTCCTATTCCTTCGTCATGGTGGACCAAAAGCCCAAAGTTGTTGTCCAGAGGGCCTTCTACCAGGCGGGCATCCACTTCAACCGCCAGGTTGGATAGGGCCAGAGGGGGATAGGGATTGCTCCAGGCCATATAGTTTTCCGTGTAGATGCTGATGCGTAACCCGCCGTCTGCATACTCGGTTTTGGTATCCTCATCCTCAAAAGTTTCCCAGCCGCTGGCCGGGTTGCTAAAGTCGTCGCTGTAGACCGGCTCCGGCACGATGAGGCTACGCAGGTCCCGTAGGGGGCCGCGCGTCGGCTCGGCGGTGGGTGTATCCGTGGGAAGGGGTGTGGCGACTTCGGTCGGCGTTTTCGGTTCCCGTGACCGGAGGGATGTGAAGATAATTCCTCCCAGGCTGAGGATCGTCAGGCTCAGGCCGATTCCCACCAAGATCAAGGCAGGGGCGATGCGCTTGGCAGGTGACCGGGAGGGTTGGGGCTGTGCCGTCGGCGTGAAAAGGGGCGGCGCGGGTGGCCGGGCCGAAGCGGATGGGGTGGGCGGCTGCGGTTTGCGGTCTACCGGGCGACCGCATTCGCCGCAGAAGGCATCGTCTTCACCGATGAATGCACCACAGGCAGGACATTGCATCACCTTTGTTCTCCTCCCTCCCAGGCGGAGTGGCAGTGGCCGCAGCCGGTATAGGGGTCAAAATCTGATCGCAGCGACCGGCTACAAAAAGATCGGACGGCCACTTGGCGTTTGAGGCCCAGGAATCGCTTTTCGACGCGGCCCTCCAACATGAGGTGAGGGCAGGCGTTCGCTTGCAAAATGTCGGGCACGGAGCATGTTTCGCACAGGGACGGTTGCCACCGTTCCGATGCACGGTTTTGGGCGAGGAGTCGGCACTCTGTGCGCTCTTGCCCTCGGAAATAATCGGCGTAATAGTAGCGGCATTCCCGACCGAACGGTGTTTTCATCCTGCTTTGGAGGCGACGACGATCAGATCGTTGCTCTTTTGGGGGTCAAAGGTCGTGCCGTCGTAGCTGCCGTAAAAGGTCGTGTGCCGGAATCCGGCGGAGGCCAGGGCTGCTGCCAGCTCATCTCGGAAGAGGGGACGCAGCTCCGTTGCTTCTACGCTCTGGGTCCATCCCTCCTTACCGCGCCGTAAGCGGAGCATGTTGAAGGTGATTGTCTCCTCGTGGAAATCGTAGAAGCGGATAAAGAGCCATTCTCGCCCTTGCTCATCGCGGTATGACTGTGGTCCCATGAACCGCTCGCGCTCGGCCCATACCCGGTCAAAATTGCGGTTTTGGATGACCAGCAGGCCGTCGGGGGCGAGACAGGCTGCCATGTCGTCCAGGGCCTGGGACAGGGCAGAGGCGGTCAACAGGTGGGGGAGGGAGTTGCCCAAGCAAAGGAGGGCGTCGAACGTGTTTCCCAAGTCTGCCAAATGGCCGAACCCGGTTTGGACAAAGGACACGTTCACCCCGGCGGCAGCCGCGTTTGCCTTCGCTTGTCGGATCATGGCTGCGCTGAGGTCTGCGCCCATGACCCGGTAGCCATGTTGGGCCAGGGCGATGGCATGATGGCCTGTGCCGCACGCTGCATCCAGCACCCGCTTCACGCCGCGTTCTTGAAATAGACGCAAGAAGAAGGGGAGCTCGTGGGCCAGCCGCTCCGACCAGTTTACAAAGCGGTCGTAATCTTTTGCCAGGGCATCGTACAGAGGAACTCTATCGCCCATCAGACGACCACCAGGGACATTTTGCGGGGGAAGATGCCGATCCGATCCCCCGGCCGCACCGGCGTGGACCAATATTCCTCTGCAGAGAGGGGGCTGTCGGATGTCCGTTGGTAGCCCAACAGGACGGGATACAGGCCACGGGGGATCAATTTCCCGTTGACAAAGATGTTGCCGACTTCTTCCGGGTCTATGCCCACCTGGGCCAGCACTTGCCCTACGGTTTCCCCTTCCTCTATCGGTAGATGCAGTGCTTCCCCCGGAGCGACTTTGGCCCCTTTGGGGGTCAAATGGCCGAACAATCGTACTTCAACCAACATTACACCTCCTTGGTCGTTTGCAAGGGCGCGCTTTGGCGGCAGGCTCGCGCTGTATCTTTTGCCGGTTGCTAAGCCGCCGACCTGACGGCGGGCCGTCCGCCTTTGCGTCCTTTACGGCTCCGATCTTCGCCGAGAGCGCAGAGCTTCTTGCGGTTTCATTCTTGAAATGGCGGGAATGCGCCCGGCCCATTCGTGCTTCGGACGCATTCACAGACGGTCGGGCCGCACCCTCGCCCCTCACCTGCCGTGTGGAAAGGGAGAGAGCAGAACACCGACTTTCATCCCCGGCAGGAAGCCACGGCTCCCTTGCCATTATACCGCTTGCTTTCCGATTTGTCCAGATTCCGTCGGAGTGGGCAGGGCGCAGGGCGCGTTGCCCTTTCCGCGAAACGCCGAGGAAGCGGACCGATCCGCGGCACACCATCAAGGATGAAAATCTCCGGCGGCTCGCGCCGGGGGCGGCGACTCAAGTCGCTCCTTTCGGCCTGCGGCCGGGCGTATTCGTGCATTCGCATATTCGCGCCCCATTCGGGGACGGCCCGTTTTGGCGGTTCCGGGGATTTGAACCGCAAAGGCGCAAAGGCCGCAAAGGAAGGAGAAAAAGTAAAAAGACCTTCGCGCTCTTGGCGTCTTGGCGGTTCCAACCGCGAATTTCTCTGCAAGTTTCCAACTTGCGCCACCGGGCCGGACGCATTCGTGTGTTCGCGTATTCGCGCCCGATTCGGGGACGGCCCGTTTTGGCGGTTCCGGGGATTTGAACCGCAAAGGCGCAAAGGCCGCAAAGGAAAGAAGAAAACTTTGCGCTCTTGGCGTCTTGGCGGTTCCAACCACGATTTTCTCTGTAAGTTGGAAACCTGCGCCACCGGGCCGGGCGCATTCGTGTATTCGCGCCCGATTCGGGGACGGCCCGCATTATTTTCGGGGAAGGGTGGATTCTGTCTGCCCGTAGTGCGGCTGCAACCGCTGCAACCGCCTTGTTTTCCAAAGGAGGTAGAATATGGAAATAAACACACCCCCGCAAGGGAAGCGGCCCCGGCGTTGGGCTGCTTTGGCATCTTTTGGCCTTGTCCTCTGGCTGCTGGTCCTGACGTTGAACGCGGTCGCGGCGGACCCGACGGCCCCGGCGGCCTGTGTCCCCGGCCCCCACAGCGGGACCATCACCGCTTCGGAGGAGTGGTGCGCCGCCGACAGCCCCCACCTGGTCAGCGGCGATGTGACGGTCCAGAACGGAGCCGTGCTGACCATTGAGCCGGGGGTGGAGGTCCGCTTTGCCGCCGGGACCGAGCTGCGCATCGGCGAAGGCCGCTTGCTCGCCGTCGGAACCGCCGCCCTGCCCATCACCTTCACCGCCGATACCCTCACGCCGACGCGCGGCTTTTGGGACCGCATCTTTTTCGATGACGCTGCCCTGACCAGCACCCTGCGCTACTGCCTGGTCGAATACGCCGGAACCGGCGTCGCCGTCGGCGGGGATACCGACTTTCACACCATAGACCACTGCACCCTGCGCTACAACGGCGACGGCGGCGATTGGAGCTCCGGCGGAGGCATCAACTCGGCGGGCGATGTGCTGACCATCACCCACAACCTGATCTACAGCAACGAACTGGGCATCCGCCTGCGCAAATCGTTCGGCGACGTGATCACCGGCAATCAAATTTACGATAACGACGGCTTCGGCCTCGGCTTTATCGCCGCCAACGCCCCCGGCGGCGGCAACAACCTGATCGGCGACAACGACATCCACCACAACGGCGGCTTTGGGATCGGCTTTGTGCCCCAGGGCATCTATGACGGCGGCAGCAGCAACGTCATCGTCCGCAACCGCATCCACGACAACGTGGCTGCTGGCGGCTACGGCGGCCACGGCCTCTACCTGGACACGGGAGTCAACAACGTTGTCACCGCTACCCTCATCTACGGCAACGCCGGGCACGGCCTGTGGGCCAGGTCCCAGCCGGCTTTGCGGTTCACCAACAACATCGTGCGCGGCAACGGACAGAACGGCCTCACCTACGCCGACATCAATTATATCCCCGCCGCTCTCCATTCCAACGTGCTGTGCAACAACGCCGCCTTTGAAATTGAAAATCTGTGGAGCGGCTCCCTGCCCGCCGAAGGCAACTGGTTCGGGACCAACTCCCCCACCCTGGGCCTTGAAATCAGCGGCACGGTGGATTTTGATCCCTGGATCAGCATGAGCGTAGCCGCCGTGCCCTCCACCCTGCCCGCCGACGGCCACAGCACGGCGGCTCTGACCCTGACCCTGACCGGCGGCGGCCACGCCGTCCCCGCGGGCTATACCGCCACCCTCACCCTCGGTGTGGGCAGCATCACCCCAACCCTGCTGACCCTGCACGGCGGTCGGGCCTCGGCCACCTACACCGCCGCTCTGCAACCCGGTCCGGTGGCCGTGACGGCTACCGATGGCTGCGCGACCTTTACCTTCAGCAACGTGCTGACCCTGACAAGCGCGCTGGATCTGGCCGTGCGCAAGGAGGACGGCGGCCTCCTCATCGGACCGAACAAGGAATACGCCCTTGAATACACCATCATTATTTCCAACAAGGGGCCGCTCACGGCTACCGCCGTCGTCGTGAGCGATACCCTGCCGGCCGGGACCGCTTACGGCGGCAGCGCGTGGACCTGCGCCGGGGGCCTGTGTAGCCGGTCGTTGGGCGTGATGCCCCCCGGCATCACCGCCGCCCTGACCCTGCCCCTGACGTTGGACAAAAACGCCATCTCCTGCCCCCTGGTGCTGACCAACACCGTGCGCGTGGCCGATGTCCTCTACGGAGGAGACGCCAACCCGGCGGACAATGTGTTCACCCGGACCGGCACCTTCCCCTGCCTGCCCGACCTGGTGGTGGTCAAAAACGACAACGTGGGACCGCCGCCGCTGAAGGCGCAACGGCTGCTGGACCGGTTGGGGCTGCCGCCCCTTGCGCCGCGCCAGGGCGATTGCGTCCAACCGGGCGAAACCATCTCCTACACCATTGCCTATGTCAACGGCGGCCTGCTCACCGCTACCCAGGTCGTCCTCACCGAGACGCTGCCGGACCACACCGGTTACGTCGGCTCCGGCTGGACGCCCGCCGGGGGCGGCCTTTACACCCGCAGCCTGGGGACGTTGCCGCCCGGCGCAGGCGGCGTGGCCCGTTTCATCGTCCGTGTGGATAGCATCCCACCCGACCTGCGCGTTGAAAATGAGGTGCGCATCGGCGGCGCAGAAGCCGATCTGGCCCCTGCCGACAACGTCTCCCGCGAGGATACGCCCATCTGCGGCAGCGCAACGCCCTATGGGGCGTACCTGCCCCTGGTGTTGAAGCAGTACCCCGCCGCGCCCACCCCTACCCCCACGCCGACGCCGCCGCCCACACCCTTGCCTGCCTACGTCTCCGATGTGGCGGTGAACGAAGTGACCAACCGCGTCTACGTTGCCAGCCCTCAGCAGGACGCCGTCTTTGCCGTGGACCCGACCGGTGGAGGCAGCGTTGTGGCGACCATCCCCGTCGGCGACCATCCCCTGGGGCTGGCCGTGGTGACGACGACCGACAAAATCTATGCCGCCAACATGAATTCCTGGACGCTGACGGCCATCCGGGGCAGTGACCACACGCCCATTGCCGATATTTACGTCGGAGCGCAGCCTTGCAAGGTGGCCGCCGATGGGGGCGACGCGCGGGTGTATGTGACCAACCACCTGGAAAGCGACAACGGCGCAGCCGCCGTCAACAGCCAGACCGACACCTTCCTCCACTACTACTCGCGGCTGCATGCCACCCAGGGCCGCTACGGGATCGCCGTGGACCCCACGGCGGACATCCTGTTCATCGCCGCCCGCGACGCCGGGTTGATCGCCATCCAGGACGCCGATCAACCCGACCAGGACCCCCTCATCTTCAAGCTGGATCCGCCCCGCGTGCCCTACGTGGTCGCCTTCAACCCGACCACCAAACACCTCTTCGTCACCGCCGCCGAGGACAATGTGGTGGTCGTCCTTGACCCTTACAACATCCGGTGGAACAAAGGCCGCTGGCTGTGGTACGAGAACCGCTGGGTGTTCGCCCTGGATCGGGCCAACGCCGGTTGGATCGCCGAGATCGGCGTGGGAGCGGGGGCGGAGGAGGGGATCGCCGTCAACCCGCGCAGCGGCTATGTCTATGTCAGCAACGGCGAAAGCGACACGGTGAGCATCATCCAGGACGCCGCCGACCCGGCGAACATCCGCCGGGTGATGGACCTGGCCGTGGGAGACCGGCCCCAGGGGGTGGCCGTGGACGCGAGCCGCAACCTGATCTATGTGGGCAACGCCAACAGCCGCGATCTGACGGTCATTGACGGCGCAACCCACACCGTCAGCGAGACCATCCCGCTGGATTGAAGGGGGTTGAACCGCGAAGACGCAGAGCGGACCGATCCCCGGCTCACCGCCAAGGATGAAAATCCCCGACGGCT
>CAZQKE010000075.1:0-6567 GCA_964593865.1 uncultured Anaerolineaceae bacterium
ATCCGCTCCCGGTCGGCGGCCAACATCTGGGCGCGTTCCATCTCCTCAATGCGACGGTCGGTCTCCGCCTGGAACACTTCCAGAAAGCGGACGACGAAAAAGGCCATGGCCAACCCACACAGGGAGCGGAAGACGGCTGCCGGAATGCGGACCGTGCGGTCCAGCAGAGCATAGTTCAGCAGGTTGGCCGGAAAGACGGGAGCGGTGGGCACGATGAGGCCGCCGACCAACCCATAGACGGCAAAGGCAACGGCTGCGCCCACCAGATAGTGGGCGATGCGGGGCAGCCCCATCTCCCGCACCTGCCCCGCCTGATGCAGCAAACCCAGACAGGCCAGGATGGAGCCGGGCAGGCTGAGAAAGTAGCGGCTCCAGCCGTCGCCGATGGCGATGAGAACGTTGAGGGGGTCATCGGCCAGCAACCGGCGGAGCAGCATTGCCACCCCCCACAGCAAAAACACCGTGCCCGGCACGGCCCGCAGCCAACGGCGACTGGGCCAGCGGAGCAGCATCAGCTCAACACCGAATTGGAAGAGGAAGAAAAAGGAAACGGCCAGGAGCAACAGATGGGCGGTTTGCATCAGGCGCACCAGGGAATCGTCCAGGTAGAGGGCTTGGAGGGGGATAAAGATGTACCCCCACTCGGTCAGACCGTGGGCAATGCCGAAGGCGGCCAGCCAGGGCAACGGACGGGCCAACTCCAAACGGCTGCGCCGCTGCCATTGCAGGCCCGTCACCAGGCCCATGATGAAAAAGACCTGGCCGTAGACGAAGTAGAGAATGATCCAATTGACCTCTAACACCTGGCTCCAAGTGACCATGGCACTCCCCCGGCTATTATAGCATCAAGGCCGCCGCCCGCCAACTGCCATCTCGTCGGATGCCGGGGCACGCAGGACTCTGCACCGCAGAGACGCAGAGTTCGCCGAGAAACGGTTGATTTCACGCGATTCCTCTCCGCGCCCGGCGTCTCTACGGTAAAGGCACTTGCCCTACGCCGAATGCCGCAATCACCATGAGCAGTATGAGGAGCTCTTCCAGAGCAAACACATCGTCCTGGATTGCGTGGTCTGCCACGATCCCCACGCCGGGGTGGTGCAGATCCGCAAGGCCGATGCCCAGACGACGCGCACCCGCTGTGAAAACTGCCGCTAGCCGCCGCCGTTGCGCAAGTTTCCGGTTGCGACTACGGCGCGGGAGCGTCCGTGCAGGTGGGTGATCGTCGTTCGGAGTTTTTGCTCATAATTTCACAAAGGCGGGGTGCAAATTTGACATGGGCGGCCAGTTGCGGTATCATCAGGAAGCAAGGTTGTGCAGAATGGCACAATGTCGTGTAAAGATGCATCACCAGGAGGATGGAATGAGCCTATGGGTGATTGACAAGGAAGAGATGGCCCCCTTTGTCACCCGGTTGATGGAGGAGTACCGGGTGGTCGGGCCGGTGGCCAAAGGCGCCAAATTCGTCTTTGCCGAGATCGAGGACCCCGCCGACCTGCGGTTGGACTATGACACCACCATCCTGCCCCCCAAAAAGTTCTTGCAGCCCCCGGAAGAGCGGCTGATGACCTTCACCCGGACCGGCAAGCCGCTGGTGGAGGCGGTCATTGATGCGCCGCCGACGGTGATTCTGGGCGTCCACACCTGCGACCTGGCCGGGTTGCGCGTTCTGGACGCCGCCTTCAGCCAGGGCTACCCCGACGCCCACTATCTCAAACGGCGCGAAAACAGCCTGCTGATCGGCCTGGAATGCCTGGGACCGTGCGACGAGCATTCCTTCTGCAAGAGCATGGGCACGATGACGGCCGGCAACGGCTATGACCTGCACCTGACCGACCTGGGCGACGCCTACGCCGTGGATGTGGGTACGGAGGCGGGGCTGGCCCTGCTGCAAAAATATGACGGCGCCCGCCGGGCCACCGAAGCCGATATGCAGCAGCTCAACAAGGTGCTGGGCGCCAAGTGGTCCCGCTTCCCCTACAAACTGAATTTCGACGTGGGGGAGCTGGATTCGCTGATGCGCCGCTCCTGGGATAGCCCGGTGTGGGACAAACTGGCCGAGATCTGCCTGGCCTGTGGAACCTGCACCCTGGTCTGCCCCACCTGCTTTTGCTTCAACGTCTACGACGAGGTGGAGCTGGACCTGAGTCGCGGCGAGCGCAAGCGCCGCTGGGATTCTTGCCAGTTGGACGAATTCGCCCGCGTGGCCGGCGGCGAAAATTTCCGCGAGCACCAATCTGCCCGCCTGCGCCACCGCTTTATGCGCAAGGGCCGCTATCTCTTGGAAAAGTACGGCGAGCTGGGCTGCACCGGCTGCGGTCGCTGCGCCCGCTCCTGCCTGGTACACATTTCCCCCGTCAACGTGTTCAACGATCTCCACGGGGCCGGTTAGCGAGGAGGGATGTCCACCATGACCGTTGTAAGCAACGAGTCCATTTATCGGCCGATCATGGCCCGCCTGGTCAAGGTCGAGCCGATGACCGAGTTGGAAAAACTGTTCACCCTGGAGCTGCCGGAGGGCGTTCACCTGGGCAACGAGCCGGGCCAGTTCGTCGAGGTCTCCCTGTTCGGCGTCGGCGAAGCGCCCATTTCGATCAGCTCCTCCCCCAGCCGCAGCAACGGCACGTTTGAGCTGTGCGTGCGCCGCGTCGGCGACGTGACCAACGCCATGCACAACCTGAAGCCGGGGGCGTTGCTGGGCATTCGCGGCCCCTTTGGGCAGCCCTTCCCCCTGGACAAGATGAAGGGCAAAGACGTGCTCTTTGCCGCCGGAGGGTTGGGGCTGGCCCCGCTGCGCTCCCTCATCAACCAGGTGCTGGATGAGCGGGGCTTTTTCGAGCGGGTGATCATCCTCTACGGAACCAAGCACCCCAGCGAAATTCTGTTCAAGGACGAGATCGCCGAATGGGCGGCGCGGGATGATGTAGAGTTCCACCTGACGGTGGACCGGGCCGACGGGGTGGAGGATTGGCAGGGCAACGTCGGCGTCATCACCACCCTGTTCCCCAAGATCACCATCAACCCCCGCAACACGGTGGCTGCCACCTGCGGCCCGCCCATCATGTACCGCTTTGTGCTGATGGAGATGCTGGGCAAGGGCATCCCGGAAACCCAGATCTATCTTTCCCTGGAACGGCGGATGAAGTGCGGCGTGGGCAAATGCGGCCACTGCCAGATCGGTCATCTCTACTGCTGCCAGGATGGGCCGGTGTTCCGCTACGCCGACATCAAGGGATTGGAGGAGGCGCTCTAATGGCCGAGAAACCCAAAGTTGCCTTTTTCGATTTCGCCTGCTGCGAAGGTTGCCAGCTAACCGTCATTGACACGTTGCAGGACCATTTGGAGTTGGTGGAAGCGGTTGAGATCGTCCAGTTCCGCGAGGCGATGAGCGAAAAGGGCGAGGATTACCAGATCGCGTTCATCGAGGGTTCCTGCACCCGCCCCCAGGATGAGGAACGCCTGAAAAAGATTCGGGAACGGGCGGCCCTCGTCGTCGCCCTGGGGGCCTGCGCCCACACGGGGGGCATCAATGCCCTGAAGAACCTGCAACCGTCGCTCCAGGAGGTGCGCCGGTACGTCTATGGCGATTGCTGGGAATGGTACGATACCTACCCGGCCCGGCCCATCAGTGCCGTCATTGAGGTAGATGCCTTTATCCCCGGCTGCCCCATTGACCGGGGCGAGTTTCTCCGGGTGGTCAAGGACCTGTTGCTGGGCAAAAAGCCGTCCATCCCCGATTACCCCCTCTGCGTGGAATGCAAGCTCAAGGAGAACGTCTGCATCTTTGACAGGGGCGGGACCTGCCTGGGGCCGATCACCCGCGCCGGGTGCGGGGCCATCTGCCCTACCTACGGCGACGGCTGCGAGGGTTGCCGGGGGCCGATCCCCCATCCCAACGAGAACGCCATGAAGGATGTGCTGGCCGAACACGGCCTGACCGCCGAGCAGTTGATGGCAAAGATGACCATGTTCAACGCCTATTACCATTGACGATTTACGATTGGCAGTCGGCAAGGGTCGTAAATCGTTTGAGGGGGAAGGAATGAGTAAGAATATCAGCATCAACGTACACCATATCACACGGGTCGAGGGGCACGGCGATATTGTCGTGGACGTAAAGAACGGCGAGATCGTCAAATGCGAATGGCACGTGGTCGAAGCGCCCCGCTTTTTTGAGGCGATGCTGCGCGGGCGGCCCTACTACGAAGCCTCCCACATCACCTCCCGCATTTGCGGCATCTGCGCCACGGGGCACGCCACCGCCTCCCTGCGGGCCACGGAACGCGCCCTGGGGGTCGAGGTTTCGGAGCAGACCGAGTTGCTGCGTAAGCTGGTGTTCCACGGCGAGATCATTGACAGCCACGTGCTCCACGTCTATATGCTCGTCGCCCCCGACTTTTTCGGGGTGGGCAGCGTGCTGCCCCTGGCCGCTTCCCACCCGGAGGTGGTCAAGCGGGCGTTGCGCATCAAGAAACTGGCCGGGGACCTGTGCGCCATGGTCTCCGGGCGGCACACCCACCCTATCGCCATGACCGTCGGCGGGTTCACCCACCTTCCCACCGAGGGGGAGCTGAAGGCCATGCGGGAGCGGCTGGTGGATGCCCGCGCCGACATGGACGAAACGATTGCCCTGCTGAGCACGCTGCCCTGGCCCGACTTTGAGCGCGAAACCGAATATGTTTCGCTGCAAAAGGATGACGAATACGCCTTCATTGACGGCCGCATCGTCACCAGCGACGGCTTTACCTACGACCTGGACGATTACCGCCGGGTGACGAACGAGTACTGCGTGCCCCAATCCACGGCCAAGTGGACCAAACACAACCGCGAAAGCTACATGGTCGGCGCGCTGGCCCGCTTCAACAACAACTACGATTGGCTCCACCCCCGCGCCCAGGACGCCGCCGAAAAACTGGGCATGAAACCCCTCGTCACCAACCCCTTCCTCAACACGGCAGCCCAGGCGGTGGAGATGGTCCACTGCGTCGAGGACAGCATCCGCATCATTGACGAGCTGCTGGCGCGGGGCATCAAGGAGGAGCCGCTTTACGAATTCCAGGGCAAGGGCGGCGAAGGGGTCGGCTCCTGCGACGTGCCGCGCGGCATCCTGTTCCACAACTATATCATTGACGACGACGGGTTGATCCAGGGGGCCAACTGCATCATCCCCACCAACCAGAACCACGCCAACCTCCAACACGACATGGAAGCCCTCCTGCCCCAAATCCTGGACAAGCCCCAAGAGGAGATCCGCCTGACGCTGGAAATGCTGGTGCGGGCTTACGATCCCTGCATCTCTTGCTCCACGCACCTGCTCAACGTCAGGTTCAAGTGAGCGGGGGACAAGGGTCCTTGTCTACGCTGATCGTAGGGTTGGGCAATCCGCTGCGCCGCGACGACGGCGTGGGTGTGCGCGTCGCCGAGATGTTGGCCGCCCAGGAGCTGCCCGACGATGTGGAAATCGTGGCCGGGGGGACGCCGGGGCTGGAACTGGTCAACGTGATGGAAGGGTGGCCCCGCGTGATCCTGGTGGACGCCGCCGAAATCGGTCGGGAGCCGGGTGCGTTCCTCCGTTTCACGCCGGAGCAGGTGTGGTTGGCGGAGGAGACTTTTCTTTCGGTCCACGACGCCGGGCTGCGGGAGGCGTTGTTGCTGGCCCAGGTGCTGGGCGTGCTGCCCCCGGAGGTGGTCATCTACGGCGTGCAACCGGCCAGCCTGGATTGGGGCGAGGGCCTCAGCCCGGAGGTGGAGGCCGCCCTGCCCGACCTGACGGCGGCGATCCGGGCCGAACTGTCCGCCGAGACTGTAAACGTGTGAGGCATGGAACATGGCAAAGGTTCTGATGATTGACGACGATCCCGATGTGACGTTGGCGATGCAAACCCTGTTGGAAGCCAACGGCTATGAATTCTTTGCGGCCCGCAACAGCAGCGAGGGCCTGGCAAAACTCAAGGAGCTGGAACCGGACCTGATCATCCTGGACGTGATGATGGACACCGCCACCGAGGGCTTCCAGACCGCCCTCACCCTGCGGAGCGCGGCCCCCGACTCCGAATACGCCGCCTACCGCGACATCCCGATCCTGATGCTGACCTCCGTACACAGCACCACCACCCTGCGCTTCGCCCCCGACGACGACTATTTGCCCGTGGACGCCTTTGTGGACAAGTCCGCCGACCCCGATGAGGTCTTGGCCAAAATCCGGGAGTTGCTGGCTTAGGATTCACCGCAAAAGCGGTAAGATCTGAACCGCGGAGGCGCAAAGGGCGCAAAGGAAGGAAGAAAAAGAGAAAAACCTTCGCGTCCTTCGCGTCTTGGCGGTTCAAAAATAGAACCGCGAAGGCGCAAAGAGCGCAAAGGAAGGAAGAAAAAAGAGAAAAACCTTCGCGTCCTTCGCATCTTGGCGGTTCAAAAATAGAACCGCGAAGGCGCAAAGGGCGCGAAGGAAGGAAGAAAAAGTAAAAAAGCCTTCGTGTTCTTCGCGTCTTGGCGGTTCAAAAATAGAACCGCGGAGGCGCAAAGGGCGCAAAGGAAGAAAAAGAGAAAAACCTTCGTGTTCTTGGCGTCTTG
>CAZQKE010000076.1:0-15129 GCA_964593865.1 uncultured Anaerolineaceae bacterium
TACACCTCCCGTCGGACCAGGAGACAGGCCCCCACGAGCCAATCCACCTCCTGGGTTTCGTCGTCGGGCGTGTCGCGCATGTAGTAGCGGCGCAGGACGCGGTTATCGGGTGACCATTGCTGAATGACGGTGCTTTCCAACAGGGCGGTGGCAAAGGTGGGGAACCTCCGCCGCGACGGTTGCAAACGGCCATCGGGGTACAGGAGCCGAGGCCCCAAGACGCCGACCTGGGGGTGCTCCTCCATGTAACGGACCATGACCGTCAGGGCGTCATCCACGACTTCGGTATCGGGGTTGAGGAGGAGCAAGTAGCGGCCCCCGGCGACGGCCAGGCCCTGATTGTTGGCCGCCGTAAAGCCCCGGTTTTCCTCGTTGGCGATAAGGCGCACCTGGGGGAACTCGGTGCGGAGCATCTCTACGCTGCCGTCGTTGCTGGCGTTGTCTATGACAATGATTTCGTGTTGTAGGGGATGGGTGGAAGGCCGTAAGAGGGAGTGGAGGCAGCGGCGAAGGAGGTCGCGGACGTTCCAATTAACGATGATGATCGAGAGATCGGTCACGGTTTCGCCTTGCGGGAAGGGTGACAAAAATGCTCCCTTCTGGCAAAAAGGATATGGTATTCGTCGTCTTTGTGGAGCCGGTCCCTGAAAAGGCGGCGGACCAGGTAATCATACAGTTCATTGGGATTGTAACGATAGTCTGCATCACGCTCATTGCGCTGCCGGATATACTCAACTACTGAACAGATGCCCATCGCCGCTTTCATCTACAAAATAGTTGCGGATTGATGCAGGGCGAGGCATTTTCTTTCCTTCACTTGTCCCGCGCGATGGCATAGTCGGCCAGGTCGTGCATCAGGTCGCGGGCTTCGCCCGGCGGCAGGGCGGCCAACGTCTCCTGGGCGCGGGTGATGAATTCTCTGGCCCGGCTCAGCGACCGTTCCACCGCCCCCGATTCGCGGATGGCCGCTACCACTTCCCGCACCAATGCGTCGTCGCCATCACCGCCGACCACCTGGGCAATCCTTGTGTCGTCCGGGTGGTCGCGCAAAAAGTAGAGCACCGGCAGGGTGACGATCCCCTCACGCAGGTCGCTGCCCACCGGCTTGCCCACCACCGCTTCCTCCCCCCGGAAATCAAGCACGTCGTCAATGATCTGAAAGCCGGTTCCCAAGAAGCGGCCGTAGTCGCGCAAGGCGATGGTTTGTTCCTCCGGCGCGCCGCCGAGGACGGCGGCGGCTTCGGTGGCGGCGGCAAAGAGGGAGGCGGTTTTGGCATGGATGCGCCGGTCGTAACGCTCCAGGGCTTCTGCCCAGGCGGCCTCGTCGGTGAGTCGGGGTAGCTCGCCTCGGTCAAAGATCTGGCGTAGTTCCCCGCTGCAAATCGTCATCAGCGTTTCGGCAAAGATGTCCATGACCCGCACGTTGCCGGTTGCCGCCGCCAGGGAGGCGGCCAGGGCAAAAAGGTAATCACCGGCCAGTACCGTCGCGCCGGTGTTCCAGCGGGCGTTGAGCGTCGTCTTGCCCCGACGCAGCAACGCCCCGTCGATCAGGTCGTCATGGACCAGGGTTGCCGTGTGCAGCATCTCCACTGCCGCGGCCAGGGAGATCAGTTTTTCCCGGTCTATGCGCCGGGCGTACAGGCGGCCGGCCAGCAGGGCCAAAGCAGGGCGCATCCGCTTGCCGCCGCTGTCCAATAGGCTCTGAAGCAAGTCTGCCAGTTGGGGGTAATCGGGGTGCAACGCTTCGCGCATCCTGCGTTCCACCCGCTCCAAGTCATCTGCCAGTGGCTTCAGCAAAGGGATCGTCTTCAAGGTACTACTCCCGCTCTTTATTGTTTATGCTCGGTCAAATGCGAAAAGATGGTGTGCGTTGGCCGTGGTCACCTCGGCCACCTCTTCCGGAGTGACGCCCTGCAGTTCTGCCACCCGTTCCGCCACCAGGCGCACGTAAGCCGGTTCGTTGCGCTTGCCCCGGTGAGGATGGGGAGCCAGGAAGGGGCAGTCGGTCTCCACCAGCAGTCGGTTCAGGGGCAGGGCGGCCACAATGTCGGGCAGGCGGCGGGCGTTCTTGTAGGTCACCGGCCCGGAGATAGAAAGGTAAAAGCCTAGTTCTATGGCCTGTTCGGCCATCTTCAGGTCGCCGGAAAAGGTATGCAACACGCCCAGCCGCCCGGCCAAAGGCGAATCCTGCAGGTCGGCGGCCCATTCGGATAGGATGCCCAATACTTCATCGTGGGCGTCACGGTCGTGGATGATGACCGGCTTGCCCAGTCGGGCTGCCCAGGCCAGCTGCGCCCGAAAGGCCCGGCGTTGGGTTGCGCGGGGTGAAAAATCGCGGTAAAAATCCAAGCCGATCTCACCCACGGCCACCACTTTGGGCCGTTGGGCCAGGTCCCGCAACGCGGCCAGGATCGCGCCGTCCAGCGTTTTGGCGTCGTGGGGGTGGACTCCCACGGCGGCGTAGACCGCTTCGTAGCGAGCGGCCAGTTCCACCGCCCGCCGACTGGAAGGTAGGTCCACGCCGACGGTGAGGATGGTCGTCACGCCGGCATCCCGTGCCCGTTGGAGCACCTCCTCGCGGTCGCCGTCAAATTTGCCGAAATCGAGATGGGCGTGGGTGTCAATCAAAGGTCGCCTCATGATCGTCTCTGCTCCGGCTACATGATACCATCCTTTGGCAACGTTGGCAAATATATCGGGGGGGTAACTATTTTGCGTCGGGTGGGAAGGCAAAAAGGAACATGAGGTCGTTGACGTTGGTTCCCGTCGGTCCGGTGCGGATCAGGTCGTCTAGGGCGTCAAAGAGGGGGTAGGCATCGTTGTCGTCCAGGTGGGTTTGGGGATCTAGGCCCAGGGTGCGGGCGCGGGCGACGGTTTGCCCGGTGGCGACGGCCCCGGCGGCGTCGGTGGGACCGTCTGTGCCGTCCGTGCCCAGGGCGACCAGGAGGACGTTGGGCAGACCTTCCAGGGCGAGGGCTGCGGCCAGGGCCAGTTCCTGGTTGCGCCCCCCCTTGCCGGAGCCGCGAACCGTGACCGTCGTCTCGCCGCCCCACACCAGGCAGGCCGGGCGGGGGATGGGCCGGTTGTGATAGACCAGTTCTTTGGCCAGGGCGGCTGCCACACGGGCCACTTCGCGGGCTTCTCCTTCAACGAATGTGGAAAGGAGCAGGGTGTGCAGCCCCCGTCGTCGGGCTTCGCCAACGGCGGCTTCGGCAGCCAGGCGGTTGCTGCCGATGATGACGTTCTGCACCCGTTCAAATAGGGTGTCACCCGGTTTAGGAGTCTCGGCCAGGCGACCGGCCAATCCGGCTTGCAACCGCTCCCGCACGGTGACGGGGATTCGGTCGGTCAGGTGGTACCGCTCTAACACGGTCCAGGCGTCGGCAAAGGTGGTGGGATCGGGGGTGGTAGGGCCGGAAGCGATGGCGTCCAGGGGATCGCCCACCACGTCGGAGAGGATGAGGCTGACCAGGGCGGCCCCATCGGCCAGGCGGGCCAAGCCACCTCCCTTGATCCGGGAAAGGTGCTTGCGCACGGCGTTCAGCTCAACGATGGTCGCGCCGCAGCGCAGTAGCAGGTCGGTGGTCTTTTGCAGGTCGCGCAGGGTCAAGGCGGGGGCGGGCAGGGTCAACAGGGCCGAGCCGCCTCCGGAGATGACGGTCAACACCAGGTCGCGTTCTGTCACCCGGCCCAGTAGGTCGGCCAGGCGTCGCGTGCCCTCTACACCCGCTGCATCGGGTAGGGGGTGTCCGGCTTCGACGACGGTCACCGGGCCGGTGTTCAGGCCCGGGGCGGCGTAGCCGTATTTGGTGACGATCAGCCCACCGCGCAACCGCTCCCCCAAGATGTCGTAGAGGGCAGCGGCCATGGCCGGGGATGCTTTGCCGCCGCCCACAACCCACACATCCGCGACGGTGCGCAGGTCGTAGCTCCGCCCGGCGACGATCAGCCGCTCGCCCTTGCGCTGCACATGACGACGCACGGCAGCACCCGGCTCGACGGCGGCCAGGGCCGCTTGCTGCACGGCCAGAATCGTTTCCCGATGGGATGAGTTCCGAATCGAGAAGGGTTCTCGCATTGTCAACCCGCCGGTTTGAACCACCGAGACCGGGTCGGGTGCGGGCTGCTGCGGCCCGCGCCCGACCGAGGTCCGGTGCAAGTTTTGTTACTGCGACCGGTTCAAAAACTCTTCTACGCCGTTGAGGAATGCCGTGACGTACTCCGGCGTTGCTGCCCGGCCGATGTGCCCCACGCGGAAGACCTTGCCCCGCAAATCCTCCAGCCCGCCGGAGATCATGATCTGATGTTCCTCCAGCAGGTAACGTCGCATTTCCTCCACATCCACACCGGGCTGCCCGCGCACCGTTGAGATGAGGGGGGAGGTGTATTCGGGGGCGGTGAACAGCTCAAATCCCAGCCGTTGTAGGCCGCTCCGCACCGTCTGTGCGGCCTCTACATGGCGGGCATAGTAGGCTTCTATGCCGGTCTCCAGGATGTGATGCAAACTGGCCCGCAAGGCCAGGACGATGTTGGTGGGCAAGGTTGTGGGGTGAGGGTGCCAGGAAGCCCAGTTGATGGCATAATCTTTCCAGGTACGCAGGTTGAGATACCAGCCGTGGGCACGTCCGCCTTTGCGTTCCATCACCTGCCAGGCCCGTTCGCTGACCGAAAGGGGGGCCAGGCCCGGCGGAGCGGCCAAGCACTTGTTGCTAACGGTGACGCAAACATCCACGCCCCATTCATCCACCGGCAGCGGGACACCTCCCAGGGAGGAGACGGCATCTACGATAAGGAGAACGTCAAATTCACGGACCACGGCGGCGATCTCGGCCAGGGGGTTGAGCACACCGGTTGAGGTTTCCAGGTGGACGACGGTCACGGCTTGGATGTCCGGCTCGGCGGCCAGGCGACGGCGGACGGCATCTGGGTCAACGGCCAGGCCCAAAGGTGCGGTCACGGTTCGCACTTCTAGGCCGTAGGCGCGGGCCACGTCGGCCAGGCGTTCGCCAAAGAAGCCGTTTTGGAGGGCCAGCACTTTCTCGCCGGTGCGCAGCAGGCTGCCCAGCGCAGCATCCAGGCCCGCCGTGCCGGGTCCGGCCAGAAGGAAGAGATCGTTGCGTGTGGCAAAGATCTGCTGCAAACCGGTGATGACCTCATTGTACACGGCCAGCCATTGGGGGCCGTAGTGGGGGATGGTCGGCTCGGCCAAGGCGGCCAGCACTTGGTCGCTGACATCCACCGGGCCGGGGATCATCAATTTGGGGTGTTTGATCTGCATGGTTTCTCTCCTTTTCATGGGTATTTTGGAAAGACAGACGGGCGGCCGGAGCCGCGTTTTGCAGGCCGTTGACCGACCGACGGTACGGGCAAGCGGTAGGCCAAAGAGTCGGCTTGAACCGCCGCAACTGTTTCCGATGGTGAGCCGAGGTCATGTCCGCTTCCTTGCGCAATGTTGTGGGGAGATCACGATTCTGACGGCTGCTCGCGCACCCAGGCGAATTTACGGCGTAGGGCTTTGGGGTAGTAGCGTTCCAGTACGTCGTAATCTACCCGTTGCCCCCACTCGTAGTAAACGCGGGGATCAATGTAGGATTTGAGGCTCGTGCCCAGGTTCCAGGTGCGTTTCTTGGAAGCAATGGCCGCCTGGATTTTGATTTTATCCCGGCGGAGTCGTGCCCGCTCCAGCATCTCTTTGGTGCGGGCCACGCGCCGCTCGGCGGCGGCGATCCGCTTGTCGTAGCGGGCTTTGACCTTGTCCTTCTTGTTCGGTGGGGCGGAACGTTGTTTTTCGCGGGCTTCTTTTCGCAAGGCGGCCAGGGCTTCCCGCTGCTCTTTAAGCCGCCGACGGTAAAGCCGCACCCGTTCCTCCGCCTTTTCCCGGCGTTCCTTGTACCGTTGACGGCTCCTGGCCCAGGAGGCCGGGGCTTTTTTGGTGTGGTTGCAGAGCACGGCGGCTTCCAGGTTCGCCAAGCTGGCGGCTTCCCATTTGAGATGCTCCGGGTCCGAGGCTTTGACGCCGGAGCGGGCCAGGCTCTCGCGGACGGCGATGGTAGCGTGGTGGGTGCGGAACACTTTGGCCGTCAAACCCGGTAGGATGTTGCCCAAGTAGGCGTTTACGTCGCGGCTGCTGACGTCGGGGAAGAGTTGAGGTTTGTCGCGGGTGGGATGGTTCTTGCCGGCGTCGCCGCTGTTGGAGGGCCGGGCGTTCTCGATCAATTCTTCTAGATTGCGGCGCACCAAGGGGGGCAGTTTGATCTTTTTGTGCCACAGCACCGAATCCTTGCCCAGGAACCGGAATTCGGCAATGCCGTCGTCGTGCAGGGTGACATGCTCCGGGCGCAGAGTTGTCGCACCTACCGTGTCGGCTTCGTCAGGGTCTTTTTCGTCGCCGACGCGCAAGCAGAGGGCGTCGATCAGGTAGCAGGCGGTGGCGATCTTGCGACGCTTGGGGTCCTGATCGTCCAGGTCCCGTTGGATCTGGGCGCGGACCGACTCCAGCTCGGCGTGGAGGCGATGGGCCTGGTCGAATTTGCGGGCTTCGCGCTGTTGCTTGACCGGGGCAGTATCGGCCAGCCAGACGTATTTGAACTTGCCCGAAAGTTTGTCTTTCCAACGGGCTACCCACAGCGATTCGGGTTGCCAGACGATCTCGCCCCAGTCGCCCGGCGGTCGGGGGGCGTCGGGGCTGAGGTTGAGGGTGATGTCTTGCTGGCGTGCACCTTCCTTCCATCGGCCACGCAAGGGGTGCTTGCCCCGGCCCATGAAAATCCCGCTTGGCTCGACGACATAGTTAGCCAGCTCGGTCCGTTCGCCGTTGACGATGGCATAGCCGTATTGTTCTTTGAGGGCCTCGCGTTTGGCCTTGCGTTCGGCGGCCAAAGCTTTGCGCTCCTCCTTGCTCAGCCGCTCTTTGGCCGCCCGCTCCGCTTCTACCACACGGATCGCCGGGCCAAAGTCCACTTCGTCCGGCGAAAGAGGTTCGTCCAGGCCCAGGGCTGCGCTAAAATCGGCCAAAAAGTTGCGGACGAACACGCGATCTTCCACGTAAGGCGTGCCCTGTTTCCTGGCCCAGGCCAGGGCCATCTCCTCCTGTTTGGGCGTCAGGGCGACCGGTTCCCCTCGGATGGTGAGCACCAAGCCCCGAGGGGGAGGTGGATCGGGGATCACGACGCCGTTGTGAATGAGTTGTGTCAACATACTGCCAACCGGTTTCCCTTTCGCAATGTTGCTTATCGTCCGATCACCGGGCTGCATTCCTGCATTTCCCGCCTGGCGGCCGACACCGTGCCCGGCGGGCTACCGGCCGATTGTTTGCCTATGCAGGTGCCCGGCCACGGCCCCTCGAAAGGGGACGAGCCGCCGCCCCCGACGCGAACGAGGGGGCAGGATCTGGATCGCGGGATGCGATGTCGTCCGGTGGAACTTTATGTGCGAAAGATCTCCCGCAGAGTTTTGACGAACTGGTACGCGATCCAGCCCCCTACGAGGATGGCGATAACGGCGATCTTGGTGCTGTCTGCCGTTTCGCGAAAGTATACCTCTTCCGGTGTGACGACGATGGCTCCCAGTGGCTTGGCCGAGACTCCGCCTCCGCCACCGCCCCCCTCTCCGGTGACCGGTTCCTCTTCGTCGTCGGATGTGCCGCTACCAAAGCCCAGGCCGTAGCCGTAACCGATCTGGGCAACGGGGATAATGGTTTTGTCCCCGATCTGCTGCGGTTCGCCAAAGGCAGACCGCCAATGGGCTGCCTGGCGCGTTTTTTCGACGGTCTCGAACAGTTGGTTCAGGTCCACAGTTTCCTCCTAGACGATGTCATGAGCGGCGGACCAGGGCGCGCACGGCAGCACAGACCAGTGTAACCGCTGCCGCTGCGCCGAGCATCCCGCTCACGGCTTTGGAGGAGCGGGATCGTAGGGAGATGCATCGCTCCCCCTTCGCCGTCTCCTCCACGATGGACAGGGGGGTGATCTGCACAAAACCGAACCCCCACCCGCCGCTCCGATGGGTGCCGATGGTGGCCTTTGCTTTGCCAAAGGCGACAACGCGGGCGACCGGGGTAAGCGTCCGCCCGCCGATGTGATACGGTTCCCCCCGGACCGACCCGATCCGCAGGGAACTTGGCCGCACTACCGCTTTTTTGCTCATGGCCCGTTTTCCTCATTCTGTGCCGCCCGCTTGGAGCACAATGTGACATCTCCTTTGCGACCGACAGGTGACTCCTCCGAAGGGCAAGTATAGCATAAAAAAGAGAGCTGAACAATCTTTGTCGGCGACTCTGCGGAGCGCGGAGCCTACCCCGAGAACGGCGAAAACGGCAACATCCCGGATTTTTGTCCCCTGCTGCAAAGTCGGTTATAATACGCCACATCCGGACCGAATGACGGGCAGATGATCGGCACAATCGTAGGAAACCGTTACAAAATCATCGCAGAACTGGGCAGCGGCGGCATGGCCTGGGTTTATTTGGCCCACGACCTCCGCGAAGACAGGCGCGTCGCCATCAAAATCCTCTATCCCCAATACAGCCAAGACCTGGCCTTTCTCCAGCGTTTCATGCAGGAAGCCAAACTGGCCATGGCCCTTTCTCACCCCCACATCGTCCGGGTGCTGGATTACGGTTCCGACCGGGATACCCACTACCTGGTTATGGAGTTTGTACCGGGCCACGACCTGGGGCAGATCTTGGAAGAGCGCGGTCCCTTGCCCTGGCAGGAAGCGTTGCACATCGCCCGCCAAGTCGCCCAAGCGTTGGCCCACGCCAACCAACACGGCATCGTCCACCGCGACATCAAACCGGGCAATATCATGGTCCTGCCCGATGGCTCCGTCCGCGTCCTTGATTTCGGAATCGCCAGGGCCAAGACCTCACCGGAGCTCACCCTTTCCGGATTTGTCGGCTCCCCCAACTATGCCGCCCCGGAGCAGGCAATGGGCGAAGCGGTGGACATCCGCGCCGACCTTTACTCTTTGGGCATCGTGCTCTATCGGATGCTCAGCGGGCGGCTGCCCTTTGAGGGCGAAACCCCGTGGGCCGTGGTCAACCAGCACATCGCCACCCCGCCACCCCCTCTGGAAAGGGACGACCTGCCGGAGGCGGTGGCGACCCTGGTGAACAAGGCCCTGGCCAAACGCCCCGACGACCGCTTCCAAACGCCGGAGGAGATGATCCGGGCCATCGAAGCCGTGTTGGCCGGGCATGAGCTCCCCTTTGAAGAGCAAACCACAGAGACAACCGACCTGGACAATCTCTACCACCAGGCCCAAGCGGCGGTCAAAGCCGGAGCCTGGCAGAGGGCCGTTGACCTGTTCAGCCGCATCCTCAAAACCGACCCCGATTACCGAGATGTCAACGAGCAATTGACCCACATCGGCAATCAGGTCCGGCTGGAAAGCCTCTATCGTGCCGCCCGACAATCTCTTCACCAGGAGCAGTGGGATATTGCCCTACGGCAGATCGAGCAGATCGCAGAGATTGATCCCAGCTACCGGGACATCGACACCCTCCGCACACTGGCGGAAAAGCAAGAGGCGTTCCCCGGCGGAGGGGCAGAGGGTAGCGAGTTTCCGACCCAGGTACACACCACACCGCCACCCTTCCCACCCGATGCGGAGAAGGAAAAGCGCACCACCAGGCGGGCGCCTTGGCTGCTGATCGGAGTTCTGGCAGCGGTGGTGATCGGCAGCGTGGTGTTGCTCCTGCGGCCAGGCCCCGCTCCCGTCGCCGTTGCAACGGCGACCGCCACTGCAACGGTACAGCCTTCCCCCACTGCCTCGCCAACAACCCTCCCAACCGCCGACCGCCGACCGACGGCGACGCCGGAAGCCACGCCCACGACAGCGATAGCGCCGTCGCCCGGCCCCACGGCATCCGCGACGGCGACGGCCACGGCTACGGCAACACCCAGCCCCACCCCGACACCGACGGCCACCCGCCCCCCCGTGATGCAGGGGCAGATCGCCTTCCCCCGCTTCGATGCGGAACGGGGTACGTATGATGTCTTTATCTGCCGGGTGGACGGTCGCAATTGCCGCCGTGTTCTCACCGAAGCCAGCCAACCCGACTTTTTGCCCGACGGTTCGCAGCTGGTTGTCCACTCTTGGAAAGCCGACGACAAGGGCCTGTGGCTGATTTCATCGGAAGGGGAACGGATCTGGAAAATCACGGATACCATTGAAGCCGCCCGCCCCAGCGTGGATTTCCAGGGTAAAATCTATGTCTACCACTCGCGGCAGGTGACGGACCGCCAGCCGCGCCTGTACCGCACCTACGGAGCCGAAACCCGCCCCCTCCGGCGGGAAGGCAACCCGATCCTGGGCCTGGCTCCTAGCTGGCTACCCGACGGCCGCATCCTCTACAGCGGCTGTCTGGGGAACACCTGCGGGATCATTGTCATGCGGGCCGACGGCAGTGCACCGCGCCAGATCGTTGCCGGCAGCAGCGAGACCAATCCCGAATCCTCGCCCGATGGTCGGCAGCTGGCCTTCATGTCACGCCGAGACGGCAATTGGGAAATATACGTCGCCGATCTGGACGGCAGCGGCCTACGCCGCCTGACCCACCATCCGGCCAACGACGGCCTGCCTACCTGGTCACCAGACGGCAAGTACCTGGCCTTTGTCTCCGATAGGGATGGGCAATGGGCAATATGGGTGCTGCCTGCCGGAGGCGGAGGAGAACCACGCAAGCTATTCGCCATCGGCGGACCGCTCGACGGGCGCGTGCGGGGGGCAGCTCCTCACGAAACCCACGGCTGGGTGGAAGAACGCATCTCTTGGAGTCCCTAACCGAGATTCCACCCCTTTCCATTGCGCCATCCTGCTCGCTGCCAAAGGACCTTTCAACGAGTGGACCCCGGCAGGGGGCCTAAAAGCCAAAGCCCCGTGCAATGCACGGGGCTTTGTTTGTGACAGAGTTGATCTCTCTACGGTGTCTGGCCTACAGGTTGTTAACAATCGTGCTGAACACGTTGCCGATGGCCGGACCCAGCAGGAGCAGGATGGCGATAACGACGATAGCCACCAGAACAAGAATCAAAGCATACTCCACCAAACCCTGTCCTTCTTCGCGCGGTAGGAACAGCATCCTGTTCACCTCCTTTCCTTGCATAATTGCGGTCTACGATGAAACTCGCTTGACCGTTGCCCATTATAACAGACAAATGGGATTTTGGCAATAGGACAATGGTACTATTTTGCCGAAATCGGTATCTCCAACCGAACTTTCGTCCCCCGCCCGATGCGACTCTCAATCTGCATCTCACCGCCGAGCATTTCGGCCCGCTCCCGGATGGTGTGCAAGCCCAACCCTTTGCGCTGATGGGTCGGCCCCTGGAGCTCGTTGACGTCAAAGCCGCTACCGTCATCCTCCACGGTCACGACTACCTTTTCCTCTTCCTCCTGAAAGTCCAAAGAGACCTGAACGTTGGTGGCGTGAGCATGGGCCTGGACGTTATTCAGCAGCTCCTGGATCACGCGAAAGATCGTCACTTCGGTATGAGAAGGCAGTCTGGTCTCGCGGCCAAAGACGGTTAGGTTGGTCGAAATGCCGCTCTTTTCTTCAAAATCTTGGATGTACTGCTTCAGAGTCGGCATCAATCCCAGGTCATCAAGCATCATGGGGCGTAGGGTGAGGATAAACCCCCGTATCTTTTGAAAGGTGACGTTGACGGCGTTCTTGAGGTTCCCCAGCTCAACACGAGCCTTGACCGGGTCGGTGTCAAACAACCGCTCACAGATTTCTGCCTGCAAAATCAGGTTGGTCAGGGATTGAGCCGGGCCATCGTGGATCTGTCGCGCCAGGCGCAATCGCTCATTCTCCTGAGCTTCAATGATGCGCACAATGCTGCTTTGCCCCGGAGCAGCAGCCTCTTCCTCCCCTCCCAGATCGCCCGGCGCGATCTGGCTGATCGACTCAATAATGCGCAGGATACGTTGACTTTGTTGCTCCAGACTTTTTTGTCGGTTTTGGAGCTGCTCCAACTGGCTGCGCATCATGAACAGACGCATTTGCGATTCATGGGCCGCGGTATAGATTTCCTTGATGTCGCTGCGGGGGTAGGTGTCAATGTTAGCCTCCATCTGATGCAGACGGTTGGCGATCTGGGCGTTGCGCTGAGCCAGCCTTTCCACCTCGGTCGTACTCTGCCGGATGAGGACATCAATCTCCTTGAGTTCCCGCTGAATCTGCTCGTATTCTTTCTGATTCTCCTGGATCAAGGCGTTGAGCTGCTCCGCCCCCGAAAGGGGAGTTCCTTCTTGTGACATCGGCTCTGAACCTTTCTTGCACTTGTCTCAGACGGTTAGCTAATATCTTGCAAACGGATCCAGCCCCGGCGGAGGGCATAGATGGCAGCTTGGGTTCGGTCGTTGACGGCCAATTTGCGCAAGATGTTGGTCATGTGATTTTTGACCGTCTGGCGGCTGATACCCAATTCGTAGGCGACCTCTTTGTTGCTCTTGCCCTGGGCGATCTGCTGCAAGATCTCCATTTCGCGGGGCGAAAGGGGGACCATCAGCGACCCCAGCTCGCCATTTGCCCCTGCTTCGGTTTGCTCAAACTGTTTGAGCAACCACTCCCCAACCTGGGGCTTGGACAGGACCCGGTCTTCAATGACATAATGCCCCTGATACACCAGGCGGACCGCTTCAATCAGGCGGCGGGGGCTGACATCTTTGGGAAAATAGGCCGACGCACCGGCCCGGATGGCATGGAAGACCTGTTGGTCATCATGGTAGGCGGTAAGCATGATGATGTTGATCTCCAGCAAGGTATCCTTGAGGGCACGGGCAACCTGTAGACCGTTCATACCGGGCAGGTTGATGTCCAGCAGCATCACGTCGGGGACCAGTTGCTTGGCCTGTCGTAACGCCTCGCGACCGTCGTCCACCTCGGCGATTACTTCAATGTCATCCTCGCCCTCCAGGACCCTGCGCAAGCCCTGGCGGAAGACAGGGTGGTCATCTACGAGCATGACAGTGATTTTGTGCATGGCCTCTCCTTCCGCCTCTCAGGCCCGGTTGAGATCGGACGCCCTTCTTGGGTCAACCCGTCCCTCGTAGTATACCACAGAATCGGCCTGTATACAACTTCCGAGATCAACTTTCGGGCTATTCGTTCGGCAGGTGGAAGACGCACATGTTCTCCCGTCCCTGCTCGCGGGTCCATTCATAACCGGTGCAATAGACCTTTTCCAGCCGGGGGTCGGCGGCCAACCGAGCATAGGTTGGCGAGAAATCGGGAAAGAACACGACATAATCGGCCCCTTCCGCCAACATCCAGTCCATCAGACGATCCGCGTCGGTGAGGAAAGGGATCACCTGGGGGGAGATCAGCCCCGCCAGGTCCAGGAGGGGACGGTCGGTCAGGTAACCGACGGCTCCGATGTCGTGGACGGCGATCAGGTCATCCGGCTCCGTGTGCGCGTTGAGCCACCGGGCCACGGCAACCATCTCTCCTTCAATAAAGCCCACATCGTCGCGATAAGCCATCGCTCCCCGCAGCCAAAAGAGCAATGCCAGGGTGATCAACATCGGCGGTATCGCCCGGCTCAGAACGCGCACCGGCAGGTTGGTCGAACGGGGACGGAGCAACAGCCAAGTCCCCCACACGCCGTAGAGGATAAAAACCGGAATGGTGGGGATGGTGTAACGACCGTGTTGATATGCAACCGGCAACCGCCAAGCATAGACGACCAAAAAACCGAACCACCAAGCAAACGGCAACAACGCCCCCCATCGGCGGCGGCGGGACAACCGATAGACGGCATAGCCAAAACCGGGCACGAGCAACACTTGAAAGCCCACCAAGGTCGGTCGGAGCACCCGCCAAAAGCGGATCGGGAACGGCCCTCCCCATCGGTACTCGGCCTGCTTCGCATAGAAGGTATTGGGAAAGATCGCCCCGGCAGTATTCCAGTTGAACCAGAAATAGGGAACGAGAATAAGGAACAGGGCAAACAAGGCCAATCCGCCCGTCAGCAAGCGGAATCTGATCTCCGCCCGCCGGGGCAGCGGCCAGAGGAGCAACCCGCCGATCACCAACCCCGCCAAAGCCAATCCCTCAGGACGGGTAAAAGCCAAAACGCCGCCCAACAACCCGATACCGATAGCACCGACGACGGCTTGCTCCGTTTGCATTGAACCGGGAACCTGGGGTTCCCGGCGGGCATCCACTTGACCGAAGAAATACTCCATCAGGGCCAGGGACAAAGCCGTGAACAGCATCGTCTCCATGCCGGAAGCCGCAGCCCAAACCAGATGCCATTCCACCGCTCCCAGAAACCCGGCCAACAGCGCAGCCGTCAAACGCCCAACATCCAAACGCAACAACAGGCGGTAGGTCAGCCAGGCAGCAGCCGCCAACGACCCCCCCCCCAACAGATAGGCCCATAGCCGACCGTCCAAGCCCAGCATATACCCCACCGAGAGGACAAAACTCCAAGCGGGGGATGTAGAACCCGCACTGGGCTGCCCCGGCAGATAGGCCAGCTGACCGCTCCGGGCCAGGTTTCGCGCATATGTCTGGTGGATCCAAGCATCATCCAGGGGAAAACCGAGGAGACCGGCAGAGAGGTAGGCCCCAACGACATAGCCGCCAACGCCGAGCAAAGCGACCGGCACGATCAACATGCTCCACCGAGAAGTCAATCGCAATCTCTTCATCACATCTCCTCAACAGGCTCTTTCCCTTTTGCAGGCGCTCCCTCGGAAATCGCAGGCCGTCCACGACACGTCCGGCCACAGGTCCGGAAGGGGCAACTTTGCTCAGGTCATGGCTATCCGCGCGTCATCGGGGGCGGCACGCAGGAGGCGGTGCAGGTCCTCAACCGTCAACAGGTCGCGGGCCACTGCCTCGCGGACATCGTCTAGGACAAAGAGGCTGTAGCGGCCCTGGGCCAGAAGGTAGCGGAGCACGGCGGTAGTGGTCTCAATGACCAGAGTATCGGCCAGAGGGTCGCTGCGGGGGCGGCCCAGGCCCGGTAGGCGGACGGGGATGAAATCAATGGGCAGCGAATCGGACAGCAGGGCCAAGTGGTGCTGCGGAGAAGCCGGGCCGAAATGGACAACACAAACCGGCAGGTCCAACCCGGCAACGCCCAAAGCCAGGCGGGTCAGGTCCTGCTTTTTATC
>CAZQKE010000077.1:0-28592 GCA_964593865.1 uncultured Anaerolineaceae bacterium
GTGTTGAATCTGGTGTTGGTGCTCAGCCTGATGTTGAGTGCGGTTGCCTTTGCCGCCGATGACATTCAGGGCGCGGCCTATGACTATTTCAACGGCGGGACCAAGAACATCACCGCCGACGTGCTCCATGACAACATGGACCAGTATTATGTTGTGGATGTTCGCAGCAAAGAGGATTTTGAAAAGGGGCACATCCCCGGTGCGACCTGGGTTGATCCCAAGACCTTCTTCAGCCAGGACAACCTGGACAAGTTGCCCTCGGACAAGCCCATCGTCGTCTATTGCTACACCGGCCAGACCGCCAGCCAGGTTGTCTCTGTGCTGCGCATGATGGGCTACGACGCCTACAACCTGCTCTTTGGCTTTGGCTCCTGGACGATGAACGCCGATGCCGGCAGCAAATGGTTCGACGAAACAAAATCCGGCTTTGACTATCCTACCGAGAGCGGTGCGGTTGCCGAGGCCGCCGTCGTCCATGACCTGCCTACGCCGCTGGCCGATACCATCCAGGCTGCCGCCGACGCCTATTTCAGCGGCGGGACCAAGAACATCACCGCCGATGCCCTCTATGACAACCTGAACGACGGCGACACCAGCAACGATCCCTTTATCCTCAGCGTCCGCTCGGCGGAGGACTTTGAAAAGGGCCACATCCCCGGCGCCATCAACATCGCCCCCGGCGAACTGTTCATCCAGACCAACTTGCAGCGGCTGCCCGCCGACAAGCAGCTCGTCGTTTACTGCTACACCGGCCAGACCGCCAGCCAGGTCACTTCGGCCCTGCGGTTGCTGGGCTATGACGCCTACAACCTCAAGTTCGGTATGCAGGCCTGGACGATGGACAAGGATGTGCGGGTCAAGTATTTCAATCCGGAAAAGCACTCCTTCGACTATGCCTTTGAGGGCACGGCGGCCACCGGCGCAGCCGAAGAGACCACGCCCGCCGAAAGCACCGCGCCGGAAACCATGCCCACCACCGGCGGCGTGCCCTTCCCCGTGGAAGGTCTGCTCATCGGCTTTGGCGCCCTGACCGCCGGGGCCGGGCTGTACCTGCGCCGCCGCAAAGCGGCCTAGCTTGAATCAAAGACCTGACGGGTCGCGAACGTTGGTCCGTCCGCGACCTGTCAGGTCTCCAATCCGACCTGGAGAGAGGCTGATGGACACGAAAACCTTGTTGGCCAAAGGAGCCGGAGGATTGCTCATTGCGGGTTTGCTGTTCCTGGCGGCCCTGACCTTGAGCGGCTGCGCCGAACCGGAGGCCATCGCCGCCGTACCGCCCACGGCCACCGTCTACGCACCGCCGCCCACAGAGGCCCCGACGCCGACACCGGGACCGACACCGGCGGCCCTGCACTTCCCCTTGCCCGCGCCGACGAGCGAATCCGTCGAACGGCCCGATAGCCAGAACTGTGTGGATTGCCACACCGACGAAGAAACGCTCAAGGCCACGGCCAAAGAGGAGGAGGTCAAAGAATCCCTCTCCGAAGGCGAGGGTTGAGGAGGCGAAGTACCTCCGTTGGAGGTATGGGAAAAGGTCATCCTCAATCAGGAATCCTTCTTTGAGACGATGCACGAGCGGTACGGCTGCATCACCTGTCACGGCGGCGTGAGCGGCACCGACGACAAAGAGGCCGCCCATGAGGGCCTGGTCCGCGATCCGCCTTCTGCCAAAGCGTGTGCCGTCTGCCACCCGGAACAAGCGGCTACCGAGGGCCAAAGCCTGCACGCCAACCTGCAGGGCTACTGGACCGTCCTGGAAGCCCGCAGCGCGCCTGACAAAATGGCCCAGATCCGACTGGTCATGGAGAACCACTGCGAAAAATGCCACTCTTCCTGCGGCCAATGTCATGTCAGCCGACCGACCAACGTGGGCGGGGGCCTGCTGACCGGGCACAACTACAAGAAGCTGCCGCCCATGAACCTGACCTGCACCGCCTGCCACGGCAGCCGCATCCAGGACGAATACAAGGGCAAGAACGAAGGCGTCCGGGCCGATGTCCACTGGATCAAGGCGGGGATGCCCTGCTTTGATTGCCACACCGCCGACGAGATGCACGGCGCGTTGGGCGAATTCAACCACCGCTACGATGGGCCGGTCACACCCAGCTGCTCCGCCACGGGGCTGGGCAAAGAATGCCACGCCGACATGCCCCTGGCCCCCGAAATCGAGCAGCACGACGAAACCCACCTGGAGGCCTTAAGCTGCCAGGCTTGCCACTCCACCACCTACAAGAACTGCTTCAACTGCCACGTGGGGCAAAAGGACGGCGAGGTGTATTTCAAGACCGATCCGGTGCAGATGACCTTCAAGATCGGCCTCAACCCGCGCCGGAGCGCAGAGCGGCCCTGGAAATACGTGCCGCTGCGCCATGTGCCCGTCGCCCGCGATTCCTTCGCCTACTACGGTCAGGACCTGTTGCCTAACTTTGACGCCCTGCCCACCTGGAAATACGCCACGCCCCACAACATCCAGCGCATCACGCCCCAGACCGAAAGCTGCAACGCCTGCCACGGCAACGCCGAATTCTTCCTGACCGCCGATGACGTGCTGCCCGACGAAATGGAAGCCAACAAGGATGTGATCGTGTCCCAGGTCCCGGAAGCGGTGGAAGAAGGGCAATGAACCTATCCCTTCACCGACCCAAAGGCCCCCACGCGCTGCGTGGGGGCCTTTCGTGTCCCCGGCTCCGGGCCGACGCCGTGGCCGCCGGTGTCAGGCCTCCGGGCCGAGGGAGATCTCCCCTTCCAGGTAGGCCAGACGGGATAAAGCACGCCGATATTCGTGCGGGCAGGAAGGACAACGCTCCAACCGCCGTTGCACCAGGGGCAGCAGGTCCGGTCCACCGTGGGCCAGCAGATCGGCATAGTACTCCATCACGGCAAAGCACTCATCGCAACTCAGGTTCGATGGATCTTCCAGCAAGAGCTGCCACAATGCTTTGACCATCGGCCTTATACGCTCATCCCCACTTCCAAGCCTGCCAGGATGGCCTCCAGAGCTTTGTGCGGCTCCGCCGCATCCCCGATGACGTACAGATTCGGTCGGCCTTTTAGCTCATCGGCCAGCCGGTGATTCGCCCGCGCCCCTACGGCCATGACCACGGTTTCCACAGGGAAAGAGACCTCCCGACCGTCCTGCTCGGCGGTGACGCGATCACGGCTCAGGCGCAGGACTTTGGTGTTGACCTTGATCTCCACACCTTGCTGCTTCAGCCGCTTGAGGAGCATTGCCTTGGGCAGAGGGTCTAGATCGCCGCCGACGGACGGCAGCATCTCAACAACGGTGACCCGGATGCCCTGGGCGGATAAAAAGTCTGCCGTCTCCAGGCCCACCAGCCCACCGCCGACGACCAGTGCACTCTCCGTCGTTACTTTGGCCTCCCCCTGCAGCAAAGCATGAGCCGTTACCCACCGGGCCTCGTCCAGGCCGGGGAAGGGAATGATGATCGGCTCGCCGCCGGTTGCGATAATGACCACTTCGGGGTCCAACTCTTCCACCATCTGAGGTGTCACTTTGGTATTGAGGCGGATGTCTACACCGTTGCGTCGGGCCTGCTCCGCCAAGTAGCGGATGGCATCCTCCAGGTCCTCTTTGTGGGGAGGACGGGTGGCCAGCTCAAACTGACCGCCCAGATAAGAGTTCTTTTCATACAGCGTCACCCGGTGGCCGCGCCGGGCGGCTACCAGGGCCGCCTCCAACCCCGCCGGTCCGCCACCGACGACCATGATCTGACGTGGTTGCTCTGCCGGTGTGATGCGGATCTTCCACTCGCGGCCGGTCAGGGGGTTGATAAGGCAAGATGTGCCGTGCCCCTGGCGCAGCTCGGCCAAGCAGCCCTGGTGGCAGGCAGCGCAGAGCAGGATCGCTTCGTCGTCACCTGCTTCCGCTTTGCGCACCCAATCGGGGTCGGCCAAGAAGGCCCGCCCCAACCCGATCCAATCGGCTTGGCCCTGGGCCAACGCTTCGCGGGCCACATCGGGGCTGCGGATGCGTCCCGCCACGGCGAGAGGGATGCCGACCCGCCGGCGGATGGCGGCGGCCATGGGCAATAGGTTGGCTTTGGGCGTGCCGGTGGGGTAAAGGCAAAAGGGAACCGATTCGCACATGGTCCCGGAGGTGATGCTCAGGGCGTCGGCGCCCATCGCTTCCAGGGCGGGGGCCAGGGTCAAGGCGTCATCCAAAGTCAGCCCACCCTCAACATAATCCTGGGCGTTCATGCGCACCACCAGGGGAAACTCCTCACCTACCGCCTGCCGCACGGCGGCCAGAACTTCCCGGCCAAAGCGCAGACGGTTCTCCCAACTACCGCCGTATTCGTCCTCGCGCCGGTTGGAACGGGGAGAAAGAAACTGGTGGATGAGGTAGCCGTGGCTAAAAGGGATCTCAACGGCGTCGAACCCGGCTTCCCGGGCGCGGCGGGCGGCCTGGGCAAAAGCGTCTACCATCTCGGCGATCTCGCCGGTGGTCAGCGGTCGGGGGGTGATGCCGTTGGCCGGGCAGGGCACGGCGGAAGCCGAAACCCGTTCGCCTTCGGGGACCAATTTGGGGTTGGCCGCCCGTCCGGCGTGGTTGATGTGGGCCATAATCCGCCCCCCTGCCTCGTGGACGGCATCGGTCAGATGGCGCAATCCGGCGATCAGGTCGTCATCGTAGATGCCCAACTGGGTGGGGATTTCGCGCCCGTTGCGCAAGATATACATGGGTTCACTGACCATAAGACCTACGCCGCCCTCGGCCCGGCGAGCATAAAAGGCCAGGTGACGCTCGGTTACCTGGCCGTCAGGCGTGGCATAACCCAATTTTACGGCGGTCATCAGCACCCGGTTGGGCAAGGTCAGGCTGCCCAACCGGAGTGGCCGAAAGAGGATGTTGCCGGACATGATATTCTCCTTGCAAGTCAATTGTTAGCGGAGCAGGGTTGGCTCAACCCGTTCACCGTTGGGGTCCAGCACACCCAGCCCCAGATTTTGCGCTTCATTCTCTACGATCCGATACACGCGCAGCCCAAAGAGGTAAAAGAGGAAGGGCGGGGTAATCCCCTGCTCTTCCAACTGCCGGACAAAGCCGGGCGAGTGCAACCGCCGATGCCAGCGGCGCAACTCTTTGAGCCGGGCACGGGCTTTGGCCTCGACCAACACCCACACCCGTTCGCCTTCCGGCGTTTCGGCGGGTAGAACTATGTCTACCTCACCATCCAGGTCCAGGGCACGGGGCCGTTCCAAGCAACGATAGCCCTTCTGTTCCAAGACATACATCACCGTATCCTGAGCATCTACTTCGGTGTCCACGCCCAGAGCGTTGTCCAGAACCCCTAGACGGTGCTCCACTCCGCCCAGGCGGCGCTCCACCCCATCCAGGCGATGCTCTACTCCGTCCAGGCGGCGCTCTACTCCGTCCAAACGGTGCTCCACCCTCTCTAGGCGGTCTTCCACCCCGTCCAGACGGTGTTCTACCCGGCTCAGGCGTTCCTCAAACTTGCGTTGGGTGGCCACCAGCAAGGCGATCTGCTCTTCGGTGTGCTTTTGGGCTTCGGCCAGCTCGGCAACGGTCGCTTCCAGGCGCGTCAGTCGCTCCTCGGCGTGCTTTTGGGCTTCGGCCAGTTCTTCGACGCGCAGCTCGGTGCGCTTTTGGGCTTCGGCCAGTTCTTCAACACGCTCCTCAGTACGCTTTTGGGCCTCGGCCAGTTCTTCAACACGCAGTTCGGTACGCTCCTGGGCTTCGATCAGCTCGGCAACGCGCTCCTCGGTACGCTTCTGGGCCTCGGCCAGTTCCCGGAGGGTTGTCTCCACCCAATCGGGCACCGGAGCCGGTTGCGCGGCCCAGGCGGTCTGAAAGCGGTGCTCCCAGTTCCGCACCAGGTCCCGGCTGTGCTCCTGGAACACCTGGGATGCGATTTCGCGCACCTGCCGGATGGCTTCCGGTGTCAATGCTTGGATCGTCATGGCATCATCCTCCTGCCACCATTATAGTCCAGGATTCGGCTCCGGTCAAGGGGCGAATCGGGACCGGGTGTTCGTCGCAGCAAGACAGGCTTCATCCCCATCAGGACAAGGGGGCGCGCTATCCAGAGCAGCAAGAGACGCTCCTCGGCCGATCTCTCCGGCGCGGCCGATGGCGAATTTGACCAGGATCGGCCCGGCGATCTGGACGACCAGGGTGGTGGCGGTGATGACGTTGACGACGTTACGGCCCAGCAGGTCGCCCGCTTCCCCATACGCGCCAAAGCGATAGGAGATAGATAAGGCCAAGCCCACGGCGACTCCGGCTTGGGAGAGCAGGCCAAAGCCCAGGTAGTTGCGCACAACAGAGGGCGCCCGACCCAGCCAGCCGCCCAACCAGGCACCACCCATTTTGCCCACTGTGCGCAAGAGCAGATACGCCAGGCCCAGCAGGCCGATCCCGGCCAGGACCCGGATCTGCAAGCGGGCACCCACCAGGACGAAAAAGAGGATATACGCCAGCGGTCCAACCCGTTCGACCACGCAGTGGGCGTATTGGCTGTTGTCGCCTTTGAGGTTGGCAACGACGAGGCCCATGGTCATCGTGGCCAGGATCAAGGACAGGCCCAGGGAGGTGGCCAGCCCGGCGGCAAAGAGCACCGTGCCGACGATAAAGCCACAAACGGCGTGCTGGTGTTTCAGGCGGTTCAGCATCCATTGGAACGGCACACCGACGACAACGCCCAACAGCACCGCACCACCGATTTCGCGCAGGGGGAGGAGAAGCATCTGGCCCCAGGGCAACCGACCGCTGTGGGCCAGCAGGGATTCGGCTGTCACCAGGGCAAAGCTGAACAGCAGCAGGGCCAGGGCATCATCCAGACCAACCACCGCCAGCAGCGTGGTTGTCAGCGGTCCTTTGGCCCGGTACTCGGCCAACACGTCCACAGTGGCCGCCGGTGCCGTAGCCGAAGCCAACGCCCCAAAGATGAGGGCCAGGGGCAAGGACCGGGTCAGGAGATAGACGCCCGCCGTGACCAGCAAAAAGGTCCCCACCCCCTCACTCAGGACGATGGCCAGGATGGTGCGCCCCAATCGGCGGAGGTCACTCAAGCGTAGATGCGATCCCATGTCAAAGCCGATGAGGCCCAGGGCGATTTCGATGATAAAGTTCAGGTCATGGACCAGGGAGAGGGGAATGATGTTAAGAAAGGACGATCCAAGCAGTACACCGACCAGAATAAAGCCAACCACCTGGGGCACACCCAGGCGTTGCACTCCTTTGCTGCCCAGGTAAGCGGACATGATAACCAGGCCAACCACGGCCAGGGTGTCCGGTTGGAACGGCTCCATCGCCTTCCCGCCTATTTCTACTCCGAAAATAACCGCCGTCTTCACCCTCCCGCAGGTTCAAGCGGGCCTGCGGCCCGCCAACCGGCGGGAGGGTTCCCGCGCGGGATTTTCGTCCCTGCTGGTGAGCCAGGGACCATGTTGACTTAAATCTGACAGATTGCCAAGATCTATCGGATCTATAATCCCAAGCTCAAGTTCATGCGGGCAAAGATCACTTGCCCGTCGTTGGTTGTACGCTTGATGTTTTGCGTGCCGACAGCAGGCGTACATAGCTCCGGTAGTAATGCTGACTGCGGAAATCGCCGAACCCCTGTTCCGCCAGGATCGCTTCCCAGTCTCGGCGGGCGAAATCGGCGGCCAGGGGGCATTCGGCGTGGCGAAAGGCCCAACGAACCGGCCAAAAGGCTGTTTCCGGTTCGAAATGGGCATAGTCCAGGATCAGGAACCGGCCTCGCGGTTTGAGGGCCTGGCGGGCGTTGGCGATGATGCGCAGGCGGTCCTCCTGGATAAAGCCGTGGAGGACGAAGGAGATAAAGACCTTGTCAAATTCTTCCCGGTAGGGCAACGGCTCCTCAATGCGCCGTTTTTCAAAGGTGATGTTGGGCCAGTCGCGGAAGCGGGCCTGGGCCTGGGCCAGCATTTCCGGACCGATGTCCAGGCCCACAATCCGGCCCTGTTGGGAGAGATGGCGGGCCATCAGCTCGGCGTTACGGCCCGTCCCAGCCCCCAGGTCCAGGATGGCGTCATCGGGTTGGATGTCCATATCGGCCACGACGCGGCGGATGAAAAAGGGGTAGGTTCCCAGGGTGATGAGGTTCATCAACCGGTCATAGTGGCGGGCTTCAAAGCCGGTGACTTCAACTTTGGACTGGGAGCGGTCGTAGGTCATGTTCCCCCTTCCCTTCGAGTACGGGTGCCCTACAGGCCCAACAAGGCCCACAAAGCGTCATATTCCTCCGGCGTGCCGCCGAACCCCCAGTCGGCCAATTCGGCCTGGACCTGTTCCCGCACCGCTGCCGGGGGAGTCGCGCTCAGGGAGCGGGCCGCCGCCATCAAGCGAGCATAGAGTTGGGGGGTGATGCGGTAAATCTTGAGCAGGTCGGCCAGGGGGTACTCGCCTTTGATGGCTGTGGGATCGAACATGCACTTTTGGGGCATCAAGGGACAGACTACCCGTTCACGGGCGCGGCCAAACTCAAAGTACATGCGGCACTTGGGGCAAAAGTAGCGCCCCAGGGGGCCGGGGACCATAGGCATAAATTCCAGGTTGATGGGCAGGGCAAAGCCCATCTCCGGCCCCAGCGTCGCCAGGGCTGCGTCTAGAACCTGCCGCAAAGCCTCCTGGTCCTCCCACACATACTGGGGGTCCATCACCACCAGCAGCTGACGGTCACCCAGGTTGCGCTGGGCCACTTCGCAGCCGGTGGCAAAGATGGTGAAACTTTTGAGGGCTTCCAGGGGGTTATCACGGTAAAGCACCTGCCATTCGGCCAGCTCATCCAGGTAGGCCTGAGCCAGGGCGTGGCCCAACGTCGGTCGGTCCGCCTCGGCAACGCCGGCGGCCAGGCGGGCCAGGGCGCGCTGGGGGAATTTGGGGTAGAACAGGCCGAACCGCTCGTAGGCGACGGTGTTGGCCGGGGGCAGGCTCTCGATGGGGATGGCGTTGTTGACGCACATGTTGGTCATATAGGGGCAGGTGGGAGATTCCATGCGGAAGAATTTTTTGCAGGTGACGCACCAGTAGTGCCCTGACGGGGAAGGAACCCCCGACGGCAGGGCAGCGATGCGGGCCAGCTTTTCTTTCATGGCCGGGTTCATCGGATTCTCCATGGTACGGAGACCTGTCAGGTCTTCCCGACCTGACAGGTCTCGAGGCATCTAGTCGCTGATGCGGGCCAGGATGTCACCCGCCTCCAGCAACAGGTGCGGCTCGCCGTCCAGTTTGATCTCGGTGCCGGCATATTTGGCAAAGAGGACCTTGTCGCCCACCTCGACGGGGATCTCGGCATCCTCGTCTTCACTGACGGCAACGACGATCCCCTGTTGCGGCTTTTCTTTGGCCGTCTCCGGTACATAGATGCCGCTGGCGGTCTTGGTTTCACCTTCTTCCAGAATCTTGACCAGAACGCGATCACCCAAAGGTTCTACTTTCATCGTTCTCCCTCCTTCTTATTGGATTCCCAAGAGTTTGTTGATCTTTGGTCGGTCAAAGCCGACGACATATTTGTTGCCGATATAGATGACCGGTACGCCCTGTTGCTTGGTACGGCGCACCACATCTCGTGCCGCCGCCGGATCGCGGGTCAGGTCCACTTCTTTGAAGCGGATGCCCTTTTCACGAAAATATTGCTTGACCGCCCGGCAGAAGCTACAGGTGGGCGTGGTAAAGACGATGACTCGTGGTTGTTTGCGCTTTCCTTGTTTCTTCAAATTTCCCTCCTACTCTCAATGCACAATTCCCGGCCTAGTTTTGGGAAAAGGGCATTTCGGTCAGTGTTTCCAGGATGTTGAACGGCTCCTCTTCCTCCGGCTCCTCCAACCAGCCGGAATCCAGGACGCTTTCCAGCCGCTCCTGGGCCTCATGGGCCATCTCGGTCAGTTCCCGGTATTCCTGGGCCTCCAGCACCAACCGCACAGGGCCGATGGTCAGGGCATAGTGCCGCCCATCGCGGGTTTCCAGGCAGACATCGTCATCGCACCAGGGCCCCAGGGAGACCAGCATCTGGTCGCCGTGGTCCAGCACGTCCACGATCTGCGCGAACCGGTCGGGCAGGAAGCGCAAGGTCAGGTTCCACCAATTGAGATGGATGACGCCGTGGCGGCAGATGGTGATTGTGCGATGGTCATCCACACTGGCCAGCGGCATGAAATGACCCGTAATCATGCGATCTCCTCCTTTGCGGGTAGCTTCCGCGTCCAGACCGCGCCCAGGGCGATAAAGACGGCGACAAAGCCAAAGAGCACCGGATACGACCAATTCTTGAGCAGCACCCCGGCCAGCAGCGGCAAAAAGGCCACCGGCAGGACGAGGACGGCGTTCATGGCCGAAAAGGTGGGCCGTTCGGCGGCGGGCGCGATCTCCAACAGCGCGCTCTGAAAGCCGACCCGCCGCCCGTTGAACGCCGCGCCGACCAGGAAAAAGGTGGGCAGCAGCCCCGGCCAGCCCAGGCTCCCCAGGGCGATGGCCAAAAGCGGTGCGGCCAACGAGGTGACGGCGCAGACGGTCAACATGGTCCGGCTGCCGGCCCGGTCCACCAGCCGCGCCCAGAGCAGGTCGGCCAGGACGCCGCCGCTCACCTGAACGAACAGGAACCAGCCCACCGCCCCCGGCGGCGCACCCAGCTCCTCGCGGGCATAGACGACGTAAAAGGGCAGGGCCATCAGACTAAAGCCGGTCAGCAACTGGACGATAACCAACGCCTTGATGCGACGGGCGGTATCGGCCAGCTGCCGCCAGTAGGCCCGCCAGGGTGCGGGTCGCCCCGGTGCGTCCTCGCGGGGCGGCTCGCGGATGATCCAAAAGCCGATGGAGGCCACGGCCAACCCCACGGCGGCCAGCCCAAAGAGCAGGGCATAATTGTTCGGGTAAGGCACATCGGCCAGGATGCGCCGGGCCAGCAGGGCCGCGCCCACGGCCAACGGCCCGGCCAACGCTTCCTTGCCGCCGAAGAACAGCCCCCGCCGGTCGGCAGGGATTACCTTGCCGATGATGTCGGTATAAGGGATGCCGCCCAACCCCCCACCGGCGTAAAAGACGGCCAGCAGCCCCACCAGCGACCAGGCCAGCAGGTCCGGGTGGCTGGCGCCGATGGTAAAGATGAGCCAGGCCAGGATGGCCCAGCTGGCCGTCCGCAGGTAGATGGCCAGCATCAGGTAGGGCATTTTGGTCCGGCGCGGCTCGATCCAGCGGGCGACAAAGAGCTGCGGCAGGACTCCGGCCACCGTCAGCACGGTGGACAGGCCACCGACCCACACCGTGGAGCCGGTCAGCTCGGCCACAAAGGAAGCGATCACCGTCGTCGGTTGGGTGAGGGCCATGCCCACGGCCAGGAACGCGGCGTGCCACAGCCCTCCGAAAAAGTTGCGCCGCTCGGTTGCGGTCAATATCCCCTCCCGGCCGCGCAGCCGGAACGCCTCCCCCCGCGAGAGGGTCCGGTACGTCTGCGCTACGTCAAGGTTTGGTGGCGACCAGCCACAGCATGAACCCCTTTTCCTTGCCCGGTCGGCGGTGGACGGTCGGTTCCGAGAGACCGGCGGCGCGGACCAGGTCGCGCAGTTCATCCACGGTGTAGGCGTGGGTCAGCGGGCTGATGCCCAGGTGCTCCACCAGCTCAAAGGGGCGGGCCATCCAATGCTCGCCGTCCACATCGGCCAGGAGCAAGGCCCCGCCGGGGCGCAGCACCCGCGCTGCTTCGGCCATCACCTGGGCCGGTTCCGGCAGGCAGTGGAAGGTCATTACCAGCAGCACGGCGTCCAGGCTGCCGTCGGCCAGGGGCAGGCGAGGCGCGGTGGCCTGCACAAAGGCGGGCGGGCGCGGCCCCACCTCCAATCGCTCCGGCTTCAGGCATTCCAGCGTCACGTCCACGCTCACGACCAGGGCCTCCGGCAGGCGACGGCTCAGGTATGCGCTGCTGAACCCCTGCCCCGCGCCTACGTCCAAAAGGCGCGGCGCGGGCGGCAGGTCCAGCAGGCCCAGGCCAAAGTCGTAAGCCTTTGTCGAACGGGCCATCGGCAAACGGCCAAAGAGCCGCTTGAGCAAAGACGCCATGCCGTTCACCTTTCAGCCGTGTTTGGCAAAGATCTCGCCGGAAACGACGCGGCGCAAGGTCTGCCAGCCGACCACAGCCCAAATGATCAGGAACCCGGCCAACGCCAGCAGGCCCACCGCCCGGAAAAAGGGCGCGTGGACCGCTTTGTAGACAACGCCGGTGGCCACGACAAAGGCCCCCGACGGGAAGGTAAAGGCCCACCAACTCATGGCAAAGGGCAATCGTTCCTGCCGATGGTGCAGGACGATGAGGGCCATTGCCAGCAGCAGCCAGAAAAAGGCAAAGCCCCACAGGCTCACCCCGCCCGCCTTGGCCAAAACGTTCATCGCCTTGATCGTCCCCTCCGGAGCCTGGAAATAGAAGGCCAGGGGCTTGACGATCTTGAGGGCAATGATGGTCAAAATGGCCGTGGGCGCGATCCCGATCCAGATGGTGGGGGCCAGGTGGGCCGGCGGCAGCTCGTGAAACAGGTAACGGGAAAAGACGGTGGCGGTGACAAAGATAAAGAGCAGCGAGCCGACGCCCAGGTAGATGAGGCTGGTGTAAAAGTTGACCTGCCCCCAGGCGGTATCGGCATAGGCCAGGGATAGGCTTCCCCCCAGCACGGGCACGATGAGGGCCGAGACAGGCGGGATCAGCCAGCCCAGGTTTGCCATCTTCCACTGCATATCCTCTTTGTAAAAGTAGGTGTTCAGGATCAGGAGGGCGAACAAGGCAATGCCCACCGTCCCCAGCACCCACAACCCTTGCATGATAGCATGAACGGTCGGTTCTGGCAAAAAGAGCGGCCCCGCTTTTTCCAGAGCGATGCCCCAGACGATGAGGGAGATAGGCATGGTGGGGAAAAAGGCCGCCGAGACCGGATGTTGCAGGTCCTGCCGCACCTGGTCAAAGTAGAGGAACCAGCGCAAGGTCCAGGGGATGGAGATGACGATCAGCATGATCCCCGAAAGGGCCAGGAACAGCAGCTGCCAAACATCGGCCAGGGGAATGACATCCCGAAAGACGTAAAAGGCGATGACGATGACCGCCGTGCCCATGACCGAAGCGTACCAGCCGGGTGCAAAGTTGCGGACGATGTCCGGTTTGGCATTGTGTGACATGCAATCCCCTCCCGATCTCCAGACATCCGAGTCTGATTCGAATGAACGGGAGGCATTGTAGCACAAAGGACGGGGGCTGTCAAGTAAACTGGTTCTGTATGCGCCGAATACGGGGATTGTGAACAAGTTTATTTGTCTTTTGGGCGAAGTTGTGGTATACTGGCCCGGAACGGGGAGGGAGGGAAGGAAGGATGGTCCAATCACCGGAGCCGGACATCGGGCGGCGTGTACGCCTTTTGCGCCAGCGTCGCGGTCTCTCACAGCGGGCATTGGCCCGCCTGTGCAATCTCTCGGCCAACGCCATCGGCCTCATTGAGCGGGGCGCATCGTCGCCCAGTGTTTCGACGCTGCACCGCCTGTCCTTGGCCCTGGGCGTGCCCATCACCGAGCTGTTCAACGACGCGGAGGAGCGACCGTCGGTCGCCCTGGTCAAGAAGGATCAACGGGCGCGGATTGAGCGGGAGCAGGTCACGATGGAGAGCCTGGCGGGGGGATTATCCGATCAATGTATGGAGCCTTTTTTGGCGACGTTACAGCCGGGCGCGGGCAGCGGAGCCGAGCCGGTCGTCCACCTGGGCGACGAATTCGTTTTTTGTCTGGAGGGGGAGGTGGAGTACCGCATTGCCAATCGGACCTATCACCTGACCTCCGGCGACAGTTTGATGTTCCAGGCCCATCAGCCCCACTGTTGGCACAACCCCGGCGACCGCCCGGCCCGCCTGCTTTTGATGTTCCACGCTGCCGATGAACCCCAAAAGTGGTGGCGGCAGCATCTGGAACGGCAAGGGTGAAGCTCGGCATTCACCGGCCTCGGATGGTGAGTGTTTCTAATTGCCGCTGGATGTTGGCCGCCGTTTCCTCAACCCCCTGCTCACCGACCAGCATTCTGTGGACTTGGTCGTACACGATCTCCGATAGGCGGTCATACTCTGCGATCTGGGGAGGGGGTTTGGCTACGGAGAGGGCGGCGTGCAGGTCGGCCAACACCGGTTTGGCGGCCAACAGGTCGGCGTCGTCATACACCGTCTCCAGAGCCGGGGGCAGGATGCCGTGCAGGGCAAGTTGCCTTTGTAGCTCCTCACCGACCAGGAAGGTCATGACGCGAAACGCTTGCTCCGGGTGTCGGCTATAGGGTGAGAGGACCAGGCTTCGCCCTCCCAGGCAGGAGGCAGGCAGCGGTGCGAGGCCGACCTTGCCGGCTACTGTGGAATCCGCCCCCTGCAACCGATCCCACGCATAGACCCAGTTGCGCATCAGGACGGCGTCGCCGTCACGAAAGGCGAGCAGCGACGTTCCTTCCCGGAAGGTGGTCACTTCCGGAGGGGACGCCCCCGATGAGATCATCGCCAGCATGGCGGCCAGGGCCGACCGAGTCTCCGGCCCGTCAAAGGCCACGCGGCCCCCGTCGCCGAATACTGCACCGCCATACGACCAGATGAACTCCAGCGTGTTGTAGGTCAGGCTGTCATAGGCATCCCCTTGCCAAACATAGCCCATTGTTGGATCGGAAGAGGCCAGGCCCTCTAGGGCGGCCCTCTGCACAGCATCCCAATCCGACGGCGGCTCGTCCACCAGATCGCGGCGGTAATAAAGCACTCCCCCATCCACCGTCCAGGGCAAGGCCATCAGCTTCCCGTTGATTCTGCCGGCCTGCACGCCGGCCGGGAACATCTCGGCAAGGATCGGGGTTCCCTCTACGTACTCATCCAGGGGTGTCAGCCAACCGTGGGCGGCGAATTCGGCCAGCCAGCGGTTTTCCAAAAGGTAGATGTCTCGGCTGGCGTCGCCCGATTCCAAGAACCGGGCGAAGGCGGCGCGGCGGGCTACGGTGCGCGGTGGCGCGGCAACGATCTCCACAAGAATATCGGGATTGGCCGCCTCAAAAGCCGCGATCTGTTCCTCCAGGAGCGCGAGCTCGGCATCGGCAAAACGGCCGGCGACGGAAACGACAACCGGCATCTCAAAGGGCACGGTGACGGTCGGCGTCGGGCCGCCGGGTGGGAGGGATGGTTCGGGAGGGGCAGGCCCACAGGCGGCCAGCAGGCCGATCAGAAGCGCGGCTGCCGCCCCCAGCCGCAGGTATGCGGCGCGCAACGGGTGTTGGGGCATCAACATCTACCACCCGTCACGCCAATAGGATGCGGTCTACCATCATCCCCGTAAACACCGCGGCCAGGTAGATGCTGGAGAGTTTGAACATCAACCAAGCGTTGCGCTCCGTCGGCCGGAAAAAGAGGTAGGCATGGCCGACCAGGGAAACCGCTCCGCCCAAGATGGCGACCGCAAAATAGATCGGCCCAAACCCGCCGACGGTGCCCAACACCAGCGATTCGGCTACCATCAGGACGACGCTCATCACGATCAGGTTGACCGCCCGCCGCAGGTTGGTGACGACCGGCAGCATGGGCACATTGGCACGGGCGTAATCCTCCCGGTAGCGGATGGCCAAGTTCCAGATATGATTGGGCGTCCAGGTGATGACCAGCAGGCTGAGGAGCACAGGGGTCCAGCTCACGTTGCCCTGCACCACGGCCCATCCGAAAAGGACCGGCATCCCACCGCTGATGGAACCGAGCAGGATGTTGGTACAAGACCGCCGTTTGGCCCACAGGCTGTAAATGACTACATTGTCAAAAAGGCCCAAAAACATCCACAACGCGGCCAGAGGATTGAACAGAAAGGACAGAAGCATGGCCAGGGCCGCCAGGAACAGCCCCCAAACCAGGGCCTTTTCCGGGGGATGGATGCGCTTGCCCGGCAAGGGGCGGCCTTTGGTGCGGTCCATCAAGGCGTCAATGTCGCGGTCAATATAGCAGGTGAGGGTATCGGCGGCGGCGCACCCGGCGGTGATGGCGATCAGGGCCATCACCCAACCGCCCAAAGAGAGACTCCCTACGCCCCCGGCGGCTACCATTGCCCCGATGCAAGTGAACACCAGCAGGGCCACCGTGCTGGGTTTGGTCACCTCCACATATTTCCAAACCCGTGCCCGCCAACCCCCCACGCCACCCACGGCTACACTCTGCACAACGCTTCCGCTTTCGTCCACGATGATCTCCTTTCCGCTCTTGTCGGACCTGCATTATAGCGGAAAAGGGCGAGGGGGTCAACCGTTAAAGACTACGGGTTAGAAAGGAAAAAGCAAAAACTTTCGCGCCTCGGCGGTCCAAAAACCAAAGAGAAACGCCCGCAGGTCCCCTCTCTGCGGGCGTTCGGAGCAGCAGGCCGTGCGGACTCATCTCCACGGCCCACCGTCCCAGGAGTAGTCTCGGACCGTCATGGGGTCTGACCGCGCAGGAGCAGCGGCAAAAAGATATAGCGGGGTGTTCGCCCGCCGGTCCAGAAACCGCCCCACAAGACATAGTCCCCGCCGCTCATCTCGGCACCGGCGTCGGCCTGACCGACGGTTCCGTGCAGCACGTAGACACCCCCGCCGCTTTCGCCACCGCCGCCGTCTACGGTGAACCAGGGAAGGCCATAGTCGGCGGCGGGGCGGGCCAGAGCGACGGAGGCAAGGAAGGCCAAGAAACCAAAGGCCCAAAATGCCCCGGCCATCACCAAGTTTGCTCGCTTCATCAGACCACCTCCTATTGCCCGATGGTGACAACGCCGACAGGGGCCTCCAGTATCACATCCTTGTCTACGGTCAGCGTCTCGTTGTACGACCCGGTGACGATGCTGATGCGCTCCCCACCGCTCGCGTTGAGCACCGCGGCCCCCACCGTCTTGTAGGGCCTAAAAACCGTGCCGTCCTCCATGTTCGTCGGATGTCCACCGTCCACGTACATCATGTTGGCTCCGGGAAACGTCTGAACGGCATTTTCCAGATCATCGTTTTCGAAACTGGTCCCTGCGTTGCTACCATCGGATACAGAACATCCCCCGTTTGTGTGGATACCTATCGCCGTAGTGGTGCCCTCTACGATCAAAGGGCTACCTGAATTCCCCCCGTCGGTGTCAACCTGATGCTCTATCCAAACTATGGAATCCCCTTGAAAGTTTTCACCCAGATAGGGACCCGAATCCGTTTGCTCCGTCTGACTATCCGCATTGCGATCTCCGGTACATCCTACAGGCACGTTGTCCCTCCCATAGCCGGTTACGCGCAATGTCGTCGGGGAATCATCACGGGACATCCGATAGAACGCCATCTGCGCCTGCACCGGCAGCAACCCCGTCTCACTGCTGGGAAAGCAATCAAACACGGCCCAGTCATCTCCCCGACCGTCATCGGAAAAGATGATGCTGCTTTGGTCAACGGGATATTGGTCGGCCGGGTCCGGATGGTTGATCTGTCCATTGCACTCGGAAGAAGGAACGTTGAATTCCAGGACTTGCATTGTGATTGTGGGAGTGGCGCAGTGACCGGCCGTAAGGTGGACTCCGTTAGATGTTATCCAACCGGTGCAGCCCACGGGAACCAAACGCCCAACCCGCGGATCGCCTGATGCAACGCGGTCATCGGTGCTGCCGCAGATACTTTGCGGCGATGCGTCCGCCGTGGAGAGATCCCTCGCGCTCTCGACCGGGTCGCCAACGGTCACCCGGACAACGCGGAAGAAGACGTTTTGTTCCTCCGGCGCCACGTGGAGCCGGATCTCCACGGCATCCCCGTTGAAAAATGCGCTGGAGCCGCCCCAGTGGCCAATGCTCCGGGCGTTCAGGTGTTGAGATCTGCCGTCCTTCAGGGAAGTGATCGTGAGGTAGCTACGCTCGCCGAGGTTGTAATCGCCAAAGTGCAGGCGTATCCACGTTGCTCCGGGAACCCGCACGACGGCCCGAAAGTCGGGTCGGTCCGGGATTCCGACTCCGCCGTTGTACACACCGGAATCCACCGAGTACGGCTCTTGGTGGTGGGGCAGCGGGGCCTGTTGTACCCCTCCACACGGGAGAGACCGTTGCCCAAGAGGCCCCACAGCCCCCTTGCCGAAGGGCATCATCACAAGCAACAACAGGAGGAGCGGTATCGTCATGTATCGCATTTCGCTTCCCTCCTTTACTGCAACGTCACCAGCACCAGTACAAGGCCCCGCCCTTTCTCCAGGGAGGACATCGCCTTGCCGAGGATCGCCCCCTGGGCTTGGTCATAGTCCCCCACCCGCATCGCGTAGCCGGGGGTATCCGAGGTGGTGAGCAGGTCGCCGGGGCGGATCGGGCCGTAGGAGGCGTCCGCCCAGCAGTAGACGCGACCGGAGAGGGCGACCGGGAACGTCCCCCCCGCCGCCGTCCCCTCTTGCTCCATCACCAGCCCGGGGTTGACCCCGTTGGCCCCGCTGACGCACCCGGCCACCATCCGGTCGTAGGCCCGGTCGGCAATGCGCAATTGGCCGGGGTGTTCGGGGTCGATCGCCACCACCATCCCCGGCTCGACGTTCTCGGCCCCTACGACCTCGAAAGGCTCGGCCAGGTCGGAGCCGCCGGTAATCTGCAGAACCCGAAGGCTGACCCTGCCATCCGAGCGAATGGCAAAGTTCGGATCCGTCCCATCGCCCGTTCCCAAGACCGCCCTCAGGCCGGAGCCGTCGTTGATCCAGGACCAATCGTGATGCCCCCTGCGCAGGTGCAACGTGGGAGTGAGGACCGTCCCTTCTATCTCCAGCACCGTTGCTTCACTGGTCGAGGACGAATAGAGGTGCAGCTTGGCCCCCGGATCGGTCGTGCCGATCCCCACGCGGCCGTCCACCCGGACCTGGAAGAGGGGGGTCAGGGCGTCGTCGATCCCGGAGATGTCCGATCCGCTGCCCGTGTAGGTCTTTTTCGCCACGGTAAAGGCGTTCCGATCCGAGTAGTTGTACATCCACACCACGGGGGAACTGACGTTCGTGCCGTTGATGAACCCGAAGCCACAGTTTGTGTCCTGGTCGCCCGTGATCACAGACAGGGTGGCGTCGTTGCCGCCGGTGGTAGGGAGGTTCCATTTTGATGAAAGGCTGGAGGAGGCCACTGTCGCGCCGCCGCCGATGTAAAGTGCCCTTTGGTGGTCACCGGCCTGGACGTGGAGGCGGGCCGGGTACGCGGTCGCACCGATGGCCACGTTCCCGCTCACCGCCCCCCCGGTGGTGCGCAGAAACCCGTCGGCTTCCACACCATCTAACCTGTCGGCATCGCCGGCATACATGGAGTACGGCGCGGGCCTGATGGCCTGGCGCGGCGCGAGGTCGGTGTAACTGCCGGTGCTATCGCCCGGTCGCACACCGATTTCCAAATAGCGGGTGTCGCCGGTGAAGGAACCGTCGCCAAAATCCAGATCAACGGCAAAGCGGCCATCCGTCACCGTCACGTCATCCTTGTAAACGGTACTACCCACCTGGGAGCCTCCGTCGGGGGCGGCATACAACCGGAACCGAAAGTCGTACTTCCCATCGGCGGGAGAAGAACCGTCGATCAAATGGCCCTGGTAGGTAAAGGTTGTACCGACGGCGACAACGCCCGCGGCATCCTGCGGAGACGCCCCCTGGGCGGCAACCGCCCCGGCCACGATCAACGCCAGAACGAACAAAGCAAACAACGCAGCAAGGGGTACCCAACACTTCATTTCAGCACCTCCTTTCCAATATCCAGGTACTCCTTTTTCTGCGGGGTTCAATGCAACGATGAGTCGATCGCTCTGTACGGACCGAAAAGATGGGACGACGGAGGACACCGGTAACACTTTGGGGTATGATACGTAGGAAATGAACCGTACCTTGCCGAGCAATTTTATTGTAGCACAATTCTTTGAGCGAGTCAAGCCTTAAATTCCGCCACCGGAAGTTTCAATTGCCTCATTTTGCGGTATGCTACTCATGGCTCCGCCCTCCGCAGTCGTTTGGTTGTGCACACTCAAGCGTACTGCGTTGGGCGGAGTTCTTCAAGTCTCACCCCACCGTGGGTAATCACCAAAAATTCCCCCTTGACACCCAAAACGTTTTGGAGTATAATAAACCCGCTTTTCCAAAACGTTTCGGATCGGGCCGGGTATAGAACCGGAGGAGCGATGGGAGCGGTCACACTCAAGGATCTGGCAGCCAACTTAGGGTTGTCCATCACGACCGTGTCGCGGGCTTTGGCCGGCTACAGCGATGTAGCCGCCGCGACCCGCCGACGGGTTCGGGAAGCAGCCGAAGAGATGGGCTACGTCCCCGATGCCACCGCCCGTCGTCTGCGCACCGGGCGCACCGACACCATCGGCTTTGTCATCCCCACTTCCGGTCCTCGCTTTTCCGACCCGTATTTTAGCGAGCTGCTGGCCGGCATCGGCAACGAAGCCGCCCGCCACAACTTTGACCTTTTGGTCTCCACCTGTGCCCCCGACACGCCGGAGGAGGAGGCTGCCTATCGTCACAAAGTCGAAGGTCACCTGGTAGATGGCCTGTTGGTGGTCCGCACCCGCGTCAAGGACCGCCGCATTGAGTACCTTTCCCGCATCGGCTTTCCCTTTGTCGTCTTTGGGAGATCCGACCTGGACGTGGACTTTGCTTACGTGGACGAAGATGGTTTTCGGGGACTGGAACTTGTGACTCAACACCTCATTGACCTGGGCCACACCCGCCTGGCGTGTATCGCCCCGCCGCCGAATCTGATGTTCAGCGTCTACCGTTGCCGGGGGTTGCGGGCCACGATGGAGCGCAACAACCTACGCATTGAGGACGATTACTACATTGCCAGTGACCTGACCCAGCGCGGCGGATTCTGGGCGATGAACCGCCTGTTGGACCTGCCCGTGCCGCCGACGGCGGTCATCGCCTGCAACGACCTCATGGCTCTGGGGGCCATCAGCGCGGCCCAGAAACGGGGGTTGGTCGTTGGGCGCGACATCGCCATCACCGGCTTTGACGACATCCCCTTGGCCGAACACTCCCATCCCTCTTTGACCACGGTACGCCAACCGATCTACGAAATCGGTCGCCAAATCTGCAACATGCTGATCCGCCTGGTGCGAGGGGAGGAGTTGGAGGAACGCCACGTCCTGTTGGAGCCGGAGCTGATCATCCGGGAATCCAGCGGGGCCAAGTTGGAAAAGGATGCATGAGAGGAGGTGAATGCAAAGCACAAATCATGTGAAAACCCCTTCTGTTGTTGAAAGCAAAGACAATTTTTGAGAGGAGGAGAATCTCATGAAGAAGACAATCGGTTTGCTCATCGTGCTCAGCATGTTGGCCGTACTGGTGGCCGCTTGCGGCCCCACACCCGAACCGGAGACGGTCGTCCAAACGGTGGAAGTGGAAAAGACGGTCGTCCAGACGGTAGAGGTGGAAAAGACGGTCGTTGAAACGGTGGAAGTGGAAAAGGAAGTGACCGTTGTTGAAACGGTTGAGGTGGAGAAAGAACCTGCGGAAAAGACCATCATTGAGTTCTGGACCACCGACAACGAGGAGGAGCGCGTTAACGTTTACGAGGAGGTAGCCGCCCGCTTTATGGAGGAGCACCCCGATATTGACGTGCGCATCGTTCCCATCGAGGAAGCAGGGGTGACCCAGCGCATGGCTACCGCCCTGGCCGCCAACCGCCCTCCCGACATCGTGCGCATGGGCGTTGAGCGCGTGGCCGCCTTTGCCGCCGACGGTATCCTGGATGAGGAAGCGGCAATGGCCGTCATCAAGGCGGTGGGGGAAGATGACTTCCGAGCCGGTCCGCTGAAGATGGTCACCAACCCCTCCACCGGCAACTATGCCGCCATCCCCTACGACGGCTGGATCCAGGCCATCTGGTATCGGATGGACATGTTTGACGAAGCGGGCCTCAATCCGCCCATCTCCTGGGATGACATCAACGCCGCCTGCGACAAACTGCCGGGCACGGGCAACCTTCTCTACGCCCTGACCCTGCCCACCGATCCGGGCCAGAACTACCCGCACCAGGTCTTTGAGCAGGTTGCCATGTCCAACAACGCCTGGCCCTTTGACGAAAACGGCAACGTGACCATGAACACACCGGAGATGGTCGAAGCCCTCAAGTTCTACACCGGTCTGCAGCGATGCGCCATGCCCGGTCCCCAGTACTGGCGAGGCGCCCGCGAAGCCTATGAGCTGGACCAGGCCGGAATGCTCTTCTACAGCACCTACATCATGGACGACCTGGTAGAAGGCTCCGGCACGGAGGAGGGCGGCAAGGTAGAGATCGCCGTGGAGGACCTGGCGGCCAAGACCGGCTTTGCCCCGATGATGAAAGGCCCCAACGGCGCCGCTTCTTACGGGCAGTTGGTTACGCTGGCCATCCCCAAGGGAGCCGATCCGGAAGCGCAGATGGTGGCCGAATACTTTTTGACCGAAGGCTACCGGGATGTGCTGGCCCTGGCGCCCTTTGGCAAGGTCCCGGTGCTCAAGAGCGCAGTGGATGACTGGAAGGACCTCAGCCCCTACTTTGCCAACTACTCGCCGGAGACCCTGGACCAGATCGCCAACGGCTACGAGACGATGCAACGCTGGCTCTTCCGTCCCGATTATGACGCCACCCAGCGGGCCGTCATCGGTGACATTGAGGGCCGCTTGCTGATCCCGCAGGTTATCAGCAACATCGCCCTGGAAGGCATCATGACGCCCGAAAGCGGCGCCCAGTGGCTCCAGGAGCAGGTGGAGGCCCTCTTGGCCGAACGCCAGCAATAGCGGTGACCTGCAAGCCGGGCCGGTTGCGCTGCGACCGGCCCGGTTTTGCCCATCACGGAGGAGGAAGAGCCATGACTGTATCGTCCTCGGCGGCCAAGCCATCGGGCCGACGACGATGGCGATCCCTCGAGGCTCAGGAAGCGCGCCTGGCCTGGTATCTGATCGCCCCCACCGCCTTGATCGTGTTCGGCGTCGTCCTCTTTCCTGCCATCTTTAGCGTATGGATCAGTTTCCACGATGTGGGATTGAAAGAACTGGGCAACGTCTTTGATGCCGAATTTGTGGGGCTGGACAACTACCGGGCGGTAGTGCATGACTTTGCCTTCAAACCCCAGCTCAAATATGACGAAACGGGCAAGATCATCGGTGTTCAGAGTTGGGGAGCGGCGATCACCAGCGTCGTCTACTCGGTCGTTGCCACGGCAGCGACCATCGTCCTGGGCCTGGCGGCGGCGCTGGTCCTCAACCGCCGCTTCCGGGCCAGAGGGGTAGCCCGTGCGATCTTTTTGTTCCCCTACGTGGCACCCATTGTCAGCGTAGCCTTTGTCTGGCGTTGGATATTGGACCCCCGACCGTCCGGTGTGCTCAACGACATCCTGCTCAACCTGGGCCTGATCGACCAACCCAAAGCCTACCTGGCGACACGGGGGCTGGCCCTGCTTTTGGTCATCGTCTTTACCGCCTGGCGTTACTTTCCCTTTGCCATGCTCATGATCCTGGCCCGTTTGCAGGCCATTGACCAGACGCTCTACGAGGCTGCCGAGGTAGACGGCGCAGGCGAATGGGCAAAATTCCGCTACGTGACGATCCCCGAACTGCGTTACGTGCTGGGCGCCATCTTTCTGCTGCGCCTGATCTGGACCTTCAACAAGTTTGACGACATTTGGCTGCTGACCGGCGGCGGCTTTGGAACCAACGTCCTGCCGGTCCTGACCTACCAGTTCAGCTTCAAACTGAACAACTTTGGCAAAGGGGCCGCCAACGCCATGATCCTACTCATGATCCTGATCGTCTTCTTGGTGCTCTATCTCGGCGTCTTTATGCGGCACGCCCAGGAGGATTAGGAGGGGAACGCCATGAGTGCAAACCGCGACGAACGGTTGACCCTGTTCGAACACCTGGCCCGGCGATTCAGCCTGCGCCAATTGATCTTTCTCATTGCCCTCACCTTCTTTCTGGTCAGCATCCTCTTTCCTTTCTATTGGATGGTCAGCTCCTCCTTCAAAAGCTACGCCGAGATCGGGGGCCGTGAGCCGGTCTACATCCCCAGCAAGCTGCGCTTGGATGCCTACTTGGAATTGTTTGATCCCAATAACGAAAGCTTCCAGAACTTTGGTCTGAACATCATCAACACCATCAAAATCTCGATCCCCACCGCCTTGATCGCCGTGATGCTCTCGGTCCTGGGGGCCTACGCCGTGACCCGCCTCAAGTTCCGCGGCCAAGAACTGTTGCTCAACAGCATCTTGTTGGTCTACCTTTTTCCCGGTATCCTGCTGATCATCCCCCTCTTTGCCATGCTCTCCCAGATCGGGGCCAAACTCGGCTTTGAGGTGCGCGATAACCTGGCCGTCCTCACTTTTACCTACCTGGCCCAGACCTTGCCGGTGGCCCTTTACATGCTGGCCAACTACTTTCGCACCATCCCCCACGAGATTGAACAAGCAGGCCTCATTGACGGCTGCACCCGCCTGAGCGTCATCTGGCGCATCACCATCCCTTTGGCCATCCCGGCTTTGATCTCGGTCTTTGTCTATACCTTCATGATCGCCTGGAACGAGTACCTCTATGCCTTTGTCTTTCTCAACGACAGCAACATGTTCACCATGCCGATCAAGATCAACGCCATTTTCAACGACCCACAGCCTCGTCCCCACGTAGTCATGGCCGCCTCCACCATCGCCACCTTACCGGTCATCTTTCTCTTTTTGACCCTGGAACGCTACCTGGCCGAGGGATTGACCGCCGGAGGCGTCAAGGGCTGATCACACCGCCGCCGGGGCAAGCGCATTTACAAAATCTCGCGCCGCAGAGTGCGCCGAGGCACGGTTGATCGCACACGGCTTCCTCCGCGCCCTCGGCGTCTCTGCGGAGAACCGGCATACGGGATTGGCCCCCTCGGTGAAAGGGCCATCGTCACCTCCCCCCCAAACCGCTCAACATTGCGGTTCACCTACCGTTTGATCGCTTGCCGTCCACAGCCTTGCTTGTCATGCCCATCCCGCGTTGGCCATTGTCCCTTACTCCCGTCGTTCGGTCTCCCGTCCCCCCTTGTGCCCATCATCATACCACAAAATCCATACCGAGCATCCGGAAGCCGGAGCCGGAGACACGATATTGCCAATTGATCCAAAAACTGGTATAATGGAACCGTCACGCCGGTTGCGCACCGGCAGGCGACGTCACCTACACAGTTTGAGGGCATGGGGATTCATGTCGGTACTGACGCAAGCAGGGGCGATACTCGGAACCCCCCAGGGCGGGTTGATATACTATTCGCTGGTCCTGTGGGCCATCATTGCCGGGTTGGGCATGGCCTGGGGCGAATGGCAGAGATCACGCCGGGGACAGGCCATGCACCTCCTGATCGCCCTGAGCGGCTTGCTCCTGGCCCGCTTCGTCTATCTCGCCGGGGCGGTCCTAACCCTCACCGACTGGGTTCCTCCCCTCGTCCTGCTTCCCCCCTTGGAACGGTGCATAGATGTCATCAGCCTCGGTCTGATCGCCTGGGTCCTGTCCTCTCCTTTCAAAGAGCGCAACCGCCTGCAGGCCGCGGCATTGATCGCCAACACCCTCTTGGCCCTGGGCGTTTGTGTCGCCTCTGCCTTCCTCTGGGCCGGGCAACTGGGCCGGGAACCGTCTCTGGATTACAACCTTTCCTGGCAGGCAGCAGCCTGGACGCTCTGGCAGATCGCCCTCATCATCTTGGCCGGGTTTGCCCTGGTGCGGAATCGCCAGGCCGGGTGGGGGGTCTCCACCGCCGCCCTTCTCCTCATGCTGGGGGGGCGTTCCATGCAGCTGCTGTATCCCGCTTTGGTTCCTCACCTGCCCGCCTGGGACCGCCTCTCCAACCTGGTGGCCTATCCCCTTATCGCCGTCGGTATCTATCAGAATATCGTCTCCGGCCTTTACACCCGCAGCCGCCAGCTCCAAGACATCAGCCAGGCCTCGCTGGACCAGATCAAAAGCCTCCTCTTCCTGTTTGAAGCAACCCAGCGGATGTCCGGTTCTCTGGACCTGTCCACGGTGCTGGAGAACGCAGCCCAAGGAATCGCCCATGCTCTGGGCGCAGACCAATGTGCCATTGCCTTCCCGGAGGAGAACAACCCAGGGCAAATGCGCCTGGTCGCCATCTACAACCCGGCGCGACAGGGGCGGGGCGAAGGGGTCGCCTTCCCCACCGAATACCAGCTCACCATCCAGCAGGCCATGCGCCGCAAACATTACGTCATTGCCGAAGAGGCAGACAACGTGCAGCTCAAAGTCCTCTTCGCCCTCATGGGGTCCAGCGAGATCGGCCCTCTGCTGGTACAACCTTTGGTATCCAACGGCGAATCTATCGGTGCCATCATCGTCGGCAACTCTCGTTCGCGGCGGCCCTTTACACCAAACGAAGCCAAACTGTGCCAATCTATGGCCGAGCAACTGGTCGGGGCCATTCAGAACGCCCGCCGTTACCAAGCTGCCCAAGAAGAGATTCAGGAGCTCCGTCAGACCCTGAGCCGTGACCGTCGCACTCTGGAACAGACAAAAACCCGCTTCCTGGAACTGACCGACCGTCTGGCCGCCCTGCAGGCCGAAATTGAAGAGATGCGTCGGCGGGAAGAACAAACCCGCGAGGCGCGCAACGCTTTGGAGATCAAACTGGTCAGCAGCCGGGCGGAAAACCAAGCCCTCTCGGAACGGATTGCCGTCTTGGAATCGGACCTGGCCCAAGCCCACGCCAACATGGAAGCCCAGATGCGCTGGTACGAGGAGGAGCTCTCCCGCCGCCAGGCCGAGTGGGAAGGTGCAGCCATACCCGCCGGGTGGATGGAGGAGGCCCTGCAAAACATGACCGCCGGTGTGCTCTACGCCGATGCCGAGGGCCGCATCCAGGAGGCAAACACGGCTGCCGAGGTCCTTTTGGAAAACGAGCAACTGCCCGGCCTTTACCTGGCCATGCTCAACGGCGACGAACGCTGGCTACAAGCCATTGCCACCGCCCGGCAAGGTGAAGCAGCCCGTTTGACAATGCAGGTAGGGGAGCGGACCCTGCTGTGTGATCTGGTTCCCCTCGCCCCGTCGGAAGAGGGGGCGGCGGGCTTGGTCGTCATCATGCAGGATGTCACCGCCGAGATGGAGGAACAACGCCGTCACTGGGAAACCGTTTCCTCTCTGGCCGAAGAGCTGCGAACCCCGCTGACGGCCATCATCAGCTACGCCGACCTGCTGCTGGGCGAAACCATGGGCATTCTGGGCGAAACCCAACGCCGTTTCCTGCTGCGCATCAAGGCGGCAACGGAACGCATGGTGCAGATGACCGATGACCTTGCCCGCCTGGCCGGAGAGGAAAACCCCTGGTTCACCCCCCGGCGGCAACAGATTGACATCGGCGCGTTCATCAAAAAAGTGATCGCCGACTCGTGCGTAGCCCTGGACGAGCGGTCGCTGAGCCTGGACCTGAACCTGCCCGACGACCTGCCCCCCGTGGAGGCCGATCCCGACTATCTGCGCCAAATTTTGCATAACCTGCTTTCCAATGCCTGCTTGGCCTCCGTCAACGGCGGGCGCATCCGCGTCGAAGCAACCCGCTCTACCGCCTTTGGAGAAGGACCCGATCCGGGCGATGACGGGTTCGTGATGATCTCCATCCAGGACAGCGGCGGGGGGCTTTCGGAGGAGGCTATGGCCCGCGTTTTTGACCGCTCCCGTCCCGGTCGCACGCCCCCCGGCCTGGGCGAATCGGGGGCCGGGCTGGCTTTGGTCAAAACCCTGGTCGAGGCCCACGGCGGGCGGCTATGGGTGGAAAGTGAGGACGGCGTGGGGGCAACCTTTAGCTTCGTGCTGCCGCTCAAAGAGCCGTAGCAAGTCCGGGGGGAACCGCAAAGGCGCAAAGGACGCAAAGGAAAAAGTAAGAAAACCTTCGCGCCCGTGGCGTCTTGGCGGTTCCAACGGCGATTTTCTTGCGCCACCGGGCCGGGTGCATTCGTGCATTCGTGTATTCGCGCCCGCTTCGTGGACGGCCCGTATTATTTCCGAGGAAGCGGACCGATCCCCGGCTCACCGCCAAGGATGAAAATCCCCGGCGGCTCGCGCCGGGGGCGGTGGCGACTCAAGTCGCTCCTTTTGGGCCTGCGGCCGGGCGTCCGCCTACGCGGACGCTCCCGCCCGCGCAGGCGGGCGGTCGGCCAACGGCCCGCCAGGGGCGGTTTCAACCGCTATTTTCGAGGAAAGGTGTGGCAGGGCAAAATCGTTGGGAGAAAATCATAGGACCGCTGGTCAGCGGCCTGATCGCCGCTGCCCTGGTCATCCTGACCGTCGTCGTCGGTCTCTTTTTGGGTTCGCGGGAAGAATCCATGCTCGCCCGCCGGGAGGCGACGGCCACGCCCCCTGCCCCCACGGCGACGGTGACCTCTTCCCCTGTGCCGACCGCCGCGCCGACGGACACAACCGCTCCTTCCGCTACGCCCACCTACACCCCTTCGCCCACCGCTTCCTGTCCGCCGCCCGACGGTTGGGTGCCTTACACCGTCCGGCCCGGCGAAACCCTGACCATCCTGGCCTGGCGGTTTTGGACGACCGAATATGCCCTGATGCAGGGAAATTGCCTTTCCGGTCGCGTCATCCAGGCCGGGCAGGTT
>CAZQKE010000078.1:0-36713 GCA_964593865.1 uncultured Anaerolineaceae bacterium
ATCGCCCAGGGAACCTACAACGAGAACGTCAACCTCAACAAGAGCCTCACCCTCCGGGGCGGCTACACCACTACCAACTGGACCGTCTCCGACCCCGACAACTACCCCACAGTCCTCAACGCCGGCGGCACCAACCAGGCCGTGATCTCTTCCAGAACCGATGACATCAGCGTCACGCTGGAGGCCCTGGAGATCACCGGAGGCGGGTATACGGCTAGCCAGCCGAGCGGCGGGATCGACATCACGGCCAACCGTATCCGCGTCACCATCCGCAACTGTTCCATCCACGACAACTACGACTACTGGGGGAGCGCCGGGATCGGCATCACCGCCTACAACGGCTACTCGGTCGTGATCGAGAACAACCGCGTCTACAACAACTCCTCCGACCGGGGTGGAACGGGGATCGGCCTCTACGTGGAGGGGGCGTTGACCATCCGGGGCAACCGGGTGACCGGCAACACGAGCAACGGTTACGCGGGCAGCGGGATCGGCCTCTACGGCACGTCCGACTGCGTCATTGAGGACAACGTCATCGCCCAGAATAACGGTGGGAGCGGGCTTGACCTGCAAAACTGCCTGGGGCATCTCACCGTCACCGGCAACCGCATTTGGGGCAACACCTCCAACGCGACGATCGATGGCGGGGGGGTGAACCTGGTCTCCGCGGGGGCCGGCCTCATCGCCGGGAACGTCATCACCGGGAACACCTACGCCCCCACACCCGCCTGCGACACCTGCGCCGGCGCGCTTCGGTTGAATGGGCCGTACATCATCCGCAACAACTTTATCCGGGGCAACAACGGCGCCCATACCGTCGTCATTGTCGACTCCAACGCCGCATTTGAGAACAACGTCGTCGTGGACAATGCCCCCGGCGCGGGGTTCGACGTGATCCGATTGGTTCCTTCTTCCCTCACCGGCGTCCCTCGGACCTATCGCCTCGTCCACAACACGATGGCCCGCAATGGAAACGCCGTCGCCATCAACGTTCCGGCTCCTGCCGATGTCTCCTCCCTGGCCACTGCCTACATCACCAACACCATCGTCTACAGCCACGGGACGGGCGTCCAGGCCCTCTCTCCCAGTATAGCCCGCCTGGCCTATTCCCTGCTCACCAACACGACCAACGTCACCGGAAACGTGGTGGTGACGACGGGGGTGATCTACACCAACCCCGTCTTTCTGAGCGACGGCTATCACATCTCCACCACCTCCCCGGCCAAAGACGCCGGAATCGGCACCGATTTTGACTATGATGACGTGGACGACCAGATGCGCCTGATGGGGCCGGCCACCGACATCGGCGCGGACGAACTACAGGTCTACACCGCCACCCTGACGCTGAGCAAATCCCGGCAGGGGAGCGGCGCGGTCCAGGCCGGGCAGCCCATCACCTACATCCTCACCATCTCCAACGCCGTCACTTCCACCTGGGCGGCCGATGTGCGGGTGGTGGACCGCATCACCTCGGCCTACCCGCTGGCCGGGCTGAAGGGCAGCGGTCCCAACGCCGTCTGCCAGGCGGGGAGCAGCGTCGTCACCTGCACCGTCTACAACGTGCCCACCACCACCGTCGCTCTGCTGACCGTGGTGCTTACCCCCTCCATTCCCACCGTCCAGAGCACGCAGGGCTTTGCCTCCGCCGACAACCTGGGCGTGAGCATCCCCGACGACGGTTGCGGAAGTAACAATTATGCCGAGCACACCATCGCCGTGAACGCCTCCGGCACAATCCAGGATGTGGACGTGCTCATCAAGGATTTGCAGCACACCTACGACGGCGACCTGAACATTTACGTGCGAGGGCCGGACGGAACCCAGGTGGAGCTTTCCACGGGCAACGGCGGAGGTGGCGACAACTATGTCAACACCATCTTTGACGACGAAGCAAGCGACTCCATCACCGCCGGTTCCGCCCCCTTCACCGGGCGATTCAAACCCGAAGGGAGCCTCTCTGCCTTCGACGGCAAGGCCCCCGGCGGCAACTGGATGCTGCGCATCTGCGACAGTGCTTCCCAGGACACGGGTATCCTGAACGCCTGGGGGCTGACGCTGACGTTGCAATTGGAGATCACCAAAACCGTCTCCTGGGTGATCACCGATACCGCCTCGCTGGAAGCGTTGGACGCCTATGATCCCATCACCAACGACAACTCTGCCGGGCCGGTTACGGTGACGGTAAGCTACACCCCGCCTGCGCCCGACCTGTGGGTGACCAAGTCGGCTCCCCAACTGGTCGAGCCTAACCAAACCTTCACCTACACCGTTCAGTGGGGCAACCGGGGCAGCGCGGACGCCGAGGGCGTAGTCCTCACCGACACGCTCCCGACCGAGGTGACCTTCCAGGCCGCCGACGGCAACCCGACGCGCAACGGGCGTTACCTCACCTGGACGCTGGGGACGGTGGGAGTCGGCGTCAACGGTTCTTACCTGATCACCGTCACCGTCGGCGATCTGAGCGACGGCACGACCCTCACCAACACCGCCGGCATCGACACCTCCACGAGCGGCGATCCGACGCTGAACAATACCGATGTGGCGACGACTACCGTCTATCAGTCGGGCGGGCGGAAAGTAACCCCCAAGAAACGAGTCCGTCCTCAGAAGGCAAACCTCTTGCCGGGGGAGAACCTCCTGACCTACACCGTCGACGTGACCAATACCGGCATCGTGGATGTCTCCCCCATCATCCGCGATCCCATCCCGAAGGGAACGACGTACGTCCCCGGTTCGGCGCAGGTCACCAAAGGGGCCGGTACGGTGACCTACCACGGCGACGGGAATTACCTGGAGGTGCAGAGCCAGCCGTTGGCCCCCGGCCAGGTGATAGAGATGCAGTTCCGGGTGCGGGTCACTTCGCCGGACGGCGAGGAAACGGGCCGCATCCGCAACCGGGCCGAGGTGCAGGTGCCGGGCGTCCCTTACGTCTGGCGCACCGAAACCGAAACCGAGATCCCCTATCATGACCTGTGGGTGCGAACCCGCTTCCCCCGCTACGTCTCCTCGGAGCAGGGGGTCGTCACCGGCACGATCCTGTACGGCAACGTGGGGACGGGACCGGCCTACAGCACCGCGCTGACGGTCACCCTGGGCGGCGGGGCCGTCTTCAGCGAGACGAATCCGGCCCCCAGCCGGCAGATCAGCCCGACGATGTGGGTCTGGGAGAGCTACTCGACGACGAGCGGCATGACGGCAACGATTCAGACCACACTGACGGCGCCCGCCTGGCAGCGCACCCGCGTGCAGGCCGTCATCTCCTCTACCGTCGTGCCGACGGAGCCGATGGCGGGCCGCGCCAACCGGACGGAACAGACCGTGGACCGTTTGCAGACGCGCGTCCGGGAAAAGTTGCAGACCAAGCGGTACTTTTCTTGGAAAAAGCACAAGTGGCTCACCGAGTTCAACTATTTCCAGACATATGATTACGAGACCACCGACCCGAACAAGCCCTACATGTCCCGGTACCGCATCGATACCGAGTGGCCTCTCTCGAACGATGATCTGCTCAATTACACCTCCATCTCCCAGCCGCCGATGAGCACCACCGTCTCCGGCGGCGGCGCGGGAACTCGGGTGCAGCGGGAAGGCGGCCAGATGCTGCACGGGAGCCGGAACTGGGTGCAGGAAAAGATCATCTCCCAGCAGCCCCTAAGCCCAAGCCAGGTCATCCGCCCCAAAACCACCTTTGAAGGCTCCATCGGCGGCGAGACCGTCCGCGCCTCCACCGACCCGAGCGAGACTCCTGCCTACACACCGACCGCGCCGCCTCCTGTCATCGTCTACCCGCAGTCGGGAGATGTGTGCCGGAATACACGGGTCCGCGTCGTCCCGTCCACTGACAATTGGGATGAAATGCATATCTTGGATGCCGCTTCCGGAGAGATATTTGCCTCCGGTAATAACGACTACAAAGAGTTCATAGACCTGGACATGACCCTCCCGGAGGGCTTCCAAGGAAACATCGTTGCCCGTCGCCAGGGAGGTATTTTCGCCCCACCTATGACCTCGACGCCTCTCTATCTGAACACGCAGAACGTCTACTGGGATCCGCAGGCCTCGCGGTGGTGGGGCGTCATCCAAGCAGGCCCCGAAGCAGGGACAGAGTATGAGGTGCCCTTTGTCAACAGCGAGGGGCGCTACTCTACCAACGGGTGGCAAGCGCCGGGTCGGTACGGCTTCTGGGGGACGACCTTTAGGATGGAGCTTTGCCAGCATGTGGATGAGATGTGCCCGGAGATCAACAACGGCGGCGATGCGCACTTTATCCTGGAAGCCGATGGGATACCCTACACCGGTGAGTGGGATCCCGCACTCTCCTACGTAACCTTCAACAACATCGGTTATGCCCACACGGTGAGCATCAAGCTTGTGTGCACCGACGGGGACGGCAACCTCGTGAGAACGATAGATATGGGCAGCGGTCGGATCCTCATTGACCCCGACGGCTATGTCTTCAACGTGGACAAAGGCGGCTCTTACGACCCGACCACGGGGTTGTTCTCGCCGGTGGAAGCGGTCTCCGGCGTGACGGTAACGGCCTACGTCTCGGTGCCGGAATGGGGCGGCTGGATCCCCTGGCCTGCGCATCTCTACGACCAGGTCAACCCCCAGGTCACCGACAACGTCTACTCCGACGGCATCACCACTACCGGCTACTTTGCCTTCTACACCCCGCCCGGCTTCTACTACCTGGAGGTGGAGGGCATCCCCGGCTACCAGAAGTGGCGCAGCCCGGTTATTGAAGTCATCACCCAGGTCGTCCACATGAACGTGCCCTACACGCCGTGGCCCGATACCGCTGCCGTCACGGTGACGCTGACGCCCGACGGTCCCGATCCGGCGGTGGTGACGGTAACGGCAGGGAGCGCCGTGCAGTGGGTCTCCGCCCTGCGGGCCACCGACACCATCACCGACCTGGTGCGCTGGAGCGAGAACCCCATCCTGAACCCGCGGAGCACCCTTGATCCTCTGAAGGATACCAGAGGCTTCGACGCCGGTTATCTGGAGCCGGGGCGGGTGTACCGACGGCAGTTCGACTGGCCGGGTGAATACACCTACACCGATGCAACGGGGCACACGGGCAAGGTGGTAGTCACGGGCACGCTGTACGACGTTTACTTGCCGCTGGTGTTGAGAAACAAGTAGCCCAAATGGTACGTTGCACACAGAGACGGCATATGTTCGCCGATCTGCCGGGTTTGCCGGGGGCGATCCACCGGTCGCCCCCGGAACCCGGCTCTTCACCCCCACCGTACGATCTGTTCGACAGATCTTCCCACCGCAGGAAGCATCCCCATTTCCCCGGTTCGCTTCAAGCGACATGGGGAAAAGTCTGAAATATGCTCGTCTGGCAAGAGATCACCATGTCCACGATGACAGCATACTCTGAGAAACCACACGCGAGGGAGTACCGAGCATATCTGCTCCGCTGCTGGCGCGAGGAAGGAAAATGGTTCCTCTCGCTGGAGGAGGTAAGCGGCGAACGGCGAAGGTACGGCTTTTCCAGCCTAGAGGCAATGATCGCTTTCCTGCAAGAGGAAATGGGGACGCGTCCCCCCCTTTCCCGGAAAACACAAGCCGCCCGCGAATGGGAGACGGACGCCCTTTCGACCACCATCCCACAGACGATTCCTTGTCTGCCGTAACCCATGCCTCGCCCGGCACAGCCTGTTCTGCACAATCATTCAAACCTCTGCAAATTTGACAGCCCGGCCCGGAGAAGGCATAATGACCCCAACCTATCACCCCGGAGGCGATTGTGCAGGAACGAACAGCAGTGCCCGTCGAGTTCCACGTCTCCCGCCGGGCGCGGGACCGTTATCGGTTCGACGACGCCCTCTTTTCCCTGCGAGGCCACGTCCTCCTGGCCGATTTTCACGCGGCGCGGCTTTTTGCCCGGCGGATGAACGAACAACGCGACCTGGTCCGCTACCCGGAGCGGGCGGTCCGGGCCGGGCAGATCAACGCCCTGGGCCTCATTGACGAAATCGCCCATTTTGTGGTCCACCTTTACCGCCAACAACGCAACCCCCGCGCCCTGGAAGAGGCCCTCCACTGGCTCTATGACCATGTGGGCCGGGAACGAACCGACGAAGCGCTGCGCCGCTTTGCCGATCAGTTCCCGCCGCTGGCCGTCTACCGCCGCGAGATCGGCCTGGATGACTATTTCCAGGGGCAAACCGAAGGCACACCCAACCGCCTGATCCTCCTGGAAGAGATGCTCATGCTCTGGCTGACCAACGAAAACCCGGCCTGCCATCCCTTCCTGGAGCTCTTTGACGACGCCGACCTGGCCCGCACCACCGCCTACCCCCAGATGATGGCCGCCCTCCACGATTTTTTCGATACCCAGCCCCCCTTTGGCCCCGATAACCAAAACCTGATCGATATGCTCCGCGCCCCGGCCCTGGCCCACCCTCACTCCCTGGCCGATCAGCTGGAGTTCATCCGCCGCCGCTGGGGGTCGCTGCTGGGGACCTATTTCTATCGGCTGCTGGGCGGCCTGGACCTGATCGCCGAGGAGGAAAAGGCCGCATTTTTGGGGCCTGGCCCGGCCCCGGTCTATGAATACGACGCGGGCGAGGCGGAGCCGGAACGCTTTAGCCCCGACCGGGACTGGATGCCCACCCTGGTCCTCCTCGCCAAGAACACCTATGTTTGGCTGGATCAGCTCTCCAAACAATACAAGCGCGACATCCACCGCCTGGACCAGGTCCCCGACGAGGAGTTGGACACGCTGGCCCGGCGCGGCTTTACCGGCCTGTGGCTCATCGGCGTCTGGGAGCGCAGCCCCGCTTCGCGCAAGATCAAGCAGCTGTGCGGCAACCCGGAGGCCGTTGCCTCCGCCTATTCCTTGTACGATTATGTCATCGCCGCCGACCTGGGCGGCCCGGAAGCCTACCGCGACCTGCGGGACCGGGCCTGGCAACGGGGCATCCGCCTGGCCTGCGACATGGTTCCCAACCACGTGGGCATCTATTCCAAATGGGTCGTCGAACACCCCGATTGGTTCATCGCCCTGGATCACAGCCCCTTCCCCTCCTACACCTTCAACGGCCCCGACCTTTCGGAGGATGAGCGGGTGGGTATTTTCCTCGAGGACCACTACTACGACCGCAGCGACGCCGCCGTCGTCTTCAAGCGGCTGGACCGCCGGACGGGCGAGGAGCTGTACATCTACCACGGCAACGACGGGACGGCCATGCCCTGGAACGATACGGCCCAGCTCAACTATCTCAAGGCGGAGGTGCGCGAAGCGGTCATCCAAACCATCCTCCACGTGGCCCGCCGGTTCCCCATCATCCGCTTTGATGCGGCCATGACCCTGACTAAAAAGCACTTTCAACGTCTCTGGTTCCCGGAGCCGGGCAGCGGCGGGGCCATCCCCTCCCGCGCCGAGCACGGCCTGACGCGGGAACAGTTCGACGCGGCCATGCCCCACGAATTCTGGCGGGAGGTGGTGGACCGGGTGGCCGCCGAGGCCCCCGATACGCTCCTCCTGGCCGAGGCTTTTTGGCTGCTGGAAGGTTATTTCGTCCGCACGCTGGGGATGCACCGCGTCTACAACAGTGCCTTTATGCACATGCTGCGCGACGAGGACAATGCCAAGTACCGTCGGGTGATGAAAAACACCCTGGAATTCGATCCCGAAATCCTCAAGCGGTTCGTCAACTTTATGAACAACCCCGACGAGGAGACGGCGGTGGCCCAGTTCGGCAAGGGGGATAAATATTTCGGCGTCTGCACCCTGTTGGCTACCCTGCCCGGCCTGCCCATGTTCGGCCACGGACAGGTGGAGGGCCTGGCCGAAAAGTACGGCATGGAGTACCGCCGCGCCTACTGGGATGAGCAGCCCGACCCCTGGCTGGTGGAACGCCACGAGCGGCAGATCTTTCCCCTGCTGCACCGCCGCCATCTCTTTGCCGAGGTGCGGAACTTTGTGCTTTACGATTTCGTGACCGCCGAGGGCGTCAATGAGGATGTCTTTGCCTATTCCAACCGGGCCGGGGAGGAGCGGGCATTGGTGGTCTATCACAACCGCTTTGCCACCACCCAGGGCCGGATCAAGGATTCGGTCGCCTTTTCGGTCAAGGGGAAAGGCGGGGAGCGACGCCTGGTGCGCCGCACGCTGGCCCAGGGGCTGGGGCTGCGGGCCGAGGAGGGGTTGTACTACCGCTTCCGCGATCATGTGACCGGGCTGGAATACCTACGCAGCGGACGGGAGCTGACCGAACAAGGGCTTTATGTTGCATTAGATGCCTACCGGTGCCACGTTTTTCTCGATTGGCAAGAGGTGCAGGATGACGAGCAGGGGCGTTACCGGCGGCTGGCCGCCTACCTGGGCGGACGGGGCGTGCCCAGCATCGAGGAGGCGTTGCAGGAGGTCGCCCTGCAACCGGTCCTGATCCCCTTCCGCCGGGTGGTCAACGCCGAGCTGTGGCGGCAGCTTACGGCCCACCGCGCCGCCGGGCCGGAGGCCGAGGTGGACGCCGCCCTGTTGGAGGAAGCCGAAAGCCGGATGCGCACCCTCTTGGGCGAGGTCCAAAAATTCAGCGGCGGGGCCGGAGACCCGGCGGCCATCGCCGCGCAGGTCCGCCGTGAGCTGGCCGTGGCCCTCACCTGCGATCCGCCCGAACCCGCAGGGGAATATACCCTCCTGGGCTGGCTCTTTACCCACAGCCTGGGCCGCATCGTGGGCGAGGAGGGCGCGGCGGCCCGCAGCCGCAGCTGGCTGGATGCGTGGTTCCTGGGGCGGCGGCTGGCCGCCGTCTTTGGGGAACTGGGGCTGGATGAGGAGGCAGCCCGCTGGGCCGTGGGAACGGTCAAGATGCTGGTCGGCCAGCAGGGGAGCCTACTCCGGGCCGCCGCCGGGACGGAGCCGGAAGGGGCCTACCGCTTGCTCGTCGCCTGGCTGCGCGACGGCGACGTGCAGCAGTTCCTACAGATCAACCGCTACGGCGGGGTACTGTGGTTCAACCACGAAGCCTTCGGGCAGCTCCTGGATTGGATGGAGACCCTGGCCGTCATCCAGGTCGGCGCGGACCCGGCCCTGCACGACGAGGAAAAGGAGGAGACGCTGACCGCCTGCCGTCGCCTGCTGTCCACTCTGCGCGAGGCGGAGGCGAAATCGGGGTATCAGGTGGTGCGGTTGATCGAGGGGGTGCGGGTTGGTGGATTGGTAGACTGGTAGATTGGGGATTGGTAGATTGGGGAAATTGGGGGGAGTTGATCTTTTCAGGGGGTTGTGTTATGATAAGCAGGCCGGGCAGTGCCCGGCGTGTGGGAGAGAGGGGTTCCCCGGCGGGGTGTTTTGGTCGTTTCTGGTTTCGTACTCTCGTAATTTGTCCGCAGCGGACCGGTTATACAGTTTCCGTCATTGCAACCCAGAGAGCAGATTAGGCGGATGCCGCATAAGCGGATGAGGCCGGCCAGCCGGCGGCTTATCCGCGGCGTCGTTAGGTTGCAAGCCTTCCAGTTGACACTGGGAACGTCGCGATGAAAACAGCAGCAGAGATAGCGCCCATTACAATTCGGGGGAGACTATTTACAATTCACGACTTAGAGATTATCCAATCTTGCGTGAGTGAATATTATGAGCGTGGGCGGACGTATATCTCCAAAATGATTTGCCGGAGACTAGACTGGCGGCAGCCCAATGGATGGCTGAAAGATCGAGCCTGTCGCGATGTATTACGTTATCTAGAATCTTTGGAATTTGTGCAACTTCCTCCACCTAAGGTCACAGTTAGAAGACCTAGGAAAAATAGTAGAGATTGCCTGTCCCTAGAGGTTATTGTTCAGGAGTATGATATAACTTCACCGGTTACTAGTTTCCCAGAGAAGATCGAGCTCGAGTTTGCCAAGGGGAATAGCAAAGAGAAAATTTGGAACGTTCTTGTTGCGACATATCATTATCTTGGATATCGGGTCTTGGTTGGAAGGAGCATAAAGTATCTTATAAAATCAGGTAATAGACTGCTTGGGGCAATAGGTTTTTCGTCTCCTGCTCTTCACTTACAGCCTCGTGATCGGTTGTTAGCAAAAATAGGGATAGGGAACCCTCTAGATCTTGTTGTAAATAATTCCAGATTTCTGCTTTTGCCGCATGTCCAAATCAGAAATTTGGCTTCTCATGTCCTTGCTTTGGCTACGAAGCAGATTGTTGTAGATTGGTCGCAATACTACTCGGTAACCCCGTTGGTGGCGGAGACCTTTGTACAGCCGTCCCTCTTTGAAGGCACTGTCTACAGAGCAGCTAACTGGTTAGAGATTGGCCGAACAAAGGGGTATGCCAAGAAGGGAAATTCTTACACGAACAGTCAAGAGCCCAAGAAGATATTTCTGTATGGGTTAAACCCCAGAATAAGGAGGGAGCTTTACAAGGTGTATCAGATGGAGATGGAAAATGGGACCTTATGAAACTCTTAAGCAAGCAAGACAGTTTATCATAGAGCAAGGTGGAAAAATATCACCCCTGTCAATAAGCGAGGAAGAAATCAATCCTGAGAGCCAAGATGATTTATCATTACAAGCATACGCGCTTGAGTCAACCGAGACCACTTATCAAGTTCCTTACAATTATCCTGGGGACGCTTCATCGAGCGAGTTTGCCTTCTTTGAAGATGGACGACAACGTACGGTTCTGATAGGGCACATCAGGGCTGTTTTTGGCAAGCAGGAAGTTCTTATTCCTGTCCATTACTTCGTGGTTGGTGCTGTCATACTGCAGAGAAAAGGGCGTAGTCTTGAGGTATGGGATAGACCTCTTGTCAGACAAGGAATCTTAGTCCAGAAATCCCTTGTTCCCGATCAGCAGCGGCTAGCCAACTTTGAGCGGATAGGGTTGACGGTCGAGGATGTGGATGCAGAGGGGGGAGATTACTATGTTCTCCGCAGCCGTGCGTATCAAACGGCGAAGAGGCTGCGTCTGCAGGTTGAAGATGAGCTTATAAGGAGATGGAAGGTGAGCCCTGCGGCGGAGGGACAGTTTCTGGTCGTCGATGGTACGCTGATGAACTTCCGCGATGAACAGAACATCAGGCAATGCATAGGGGTAAGCAAATCATTTGGCGCTCGCTACTTCAGTACTACTGAGAACCATCGAATTCTTCAAATGGGAGAATTTGAACGTTCTTGGACATTTAAGTTTCACCATCCTGGTGATGACTTAAGAATGGGGCCCAGGGAGAGAGTTAGCTGGTACTTGCGAATACGGAGTCGCGTCCGTGCAGATCCAGAATTTGGTTTAATACGTGTGGAGATCAGTAAAGACTACGCAAGTGAGGCGTCAAAATATGCCGAGAGGTTTTCTCGCTCGCTGATCTCGGAGCGCCTTCCTGCTTCCTATCCTTGTCCTCGTTGGGATAAACTGCTATATCCAATCAAAGCGTGTGAAGATTATCTCTCAAGTATAATTCCCTCTATCGGAACAATCGTTGAGAGCATGAAAGGAGTGGTTTGACGATGGACGGAAAGAACCTGAAGAGGTTTCTAAACGTGGACTACGGAGTCATTGGACGTACGGTCTCCACTCGGCATGAACCGAATACCTCTAGCGAGTTTCATTTTTGGTTATCCAAACAGAATGACTCTGATCTCGCTCCTATTGAGATTGGTAACATTGTTGCAGCGTATGCTGATAGTGGAGAGGATATAACCTTTGGTCTGGTTACAGAGATGAGGTCTTACAGCGATGTGGATAGTTTTATTGCGGACTTTCTAAGCCATAATTTTGGTGATGCCACTATCGAGGTGCCCACAGATATTTCTGAGATTGTAGTTGTGACCTGTTCTGTAATGCGAAACGTATCAAATAAAACGAAACCGGTGGAGCGTTCGCGGGTATATTTCCCCAGCGCTCTGGGAATTCAGTATGCTTACGGCATTCTAGATCAGGAAGGGAACAACGTGTTCAGTGGCGCCCCGATACCATTAGGTGTTTTCGAGAACGGTGACGGCACGGTTGCGCCAATTAGCGTTGATGAAGATTTTCTGGTGGGTCCGGAGGGGGCGCACCTAAATGTCTCAGGAATTTCGGGGCTGGCCTCAAAGACCTCAGCGATAGAGTTCGTCATAAAATCGCTGGTGACTCATAGTGGTAAGGAAAAAGGTATAGCCGTTGTGATGTTTAATGTGAAGAGCAGAGATCTGCTCTATATTGACCAGCCGAACGATAGGTTGGAAAAGGATGATTGGTCTAGAAAGGTGTACGAGATGCTTCAGATTCCGCCACGGCCATTTTCAAATGCTCGTTTCTTTGCACCAGCAGATCCCAAGAATCGTCCTGATGGGACTCAGAGTTTGAGGAGCCTTAAGGTAGAACCGTTTGAATGGGATTTACAAATGATCTACCCCGATATACCTTCACTTTTCCACAGTATGGATTGGGATGATAAGATGGAGGGCGTTTGGTTCACAATCCAGGAAAGGATAGAAGGCAAGCTTATTACATATTTTCAGATGCTAACTTGGATCAAAAAGTTAGTGAAGGATGCCAGCACTAAGGGGCAACAGTGGATTTATGGAAACCACATTGCTACTTGGAACAAAATGCATTCCCATTTACAGCGATTTCCCCATACATATTGGGGATTAATAACCACGGCTGGAAAAGGGCGTGATATTCCGTGGGGTGATTTGAAGAGAAATAGTATATTTGTAATAGACATTCAGATGCTGAGTGACAAAGGACAGCGCCTAGTGTTTGGGAGGGCAGTGAGAACAATTAGTCGCAGACTCGAGAATGGTGAAATTGATTTAGACGCAGTTGTTGTCTTTGTGGATGAGTTGAACAAGTTCGCCCCCGCAGGTACTGTGAGGTCACCGCTGAAAAACCGCCTGATAGAGATCACGGCTCGAGGAAGGAGCTTAGGACTGGTGCTATTTGGAGCGGAGCAATTTGCCTCCTCGGTGGACAAAGAAATTGTCGAGAACTGTTCAACGCGCTTGTTTGGAAGGACGGAATCTAACGAGTTACGTACACCAACATACAGTGCCTTTAGTGATGAGATTAAAACCAAGATAACCATGCTGCCTCAGGGGGCCTTGTTGATAAAGTTCGCAAAATTCCCGCAGCCGATCTTCATCCGTTTCCCATATCCACCTTGTCTGCCTGGGGATAGGTATGAGGCGATCTAACAGGCGCGTAGAGCCGACCGCTCTATCGTGGTGCTCTGCGAGGCGGAAAATGCCTGCCTCTGAGGTCATCAGTCGCTGTGTCCTGCCTGTGTCGGGCGGCGGCTTCGCTCCGCTTCGCCGCATAACAAGCGGATGAAGCCGACCGGCCGGCGGCTTATCCGTGGCGTCGTTATGAAGCAAAAAATATGGAGGCTACAAATGAAATATTTACCAAAGAAAGACAAGTTTTATGCCCTTGTGATTTGGAGTGTTCCAATAATAATAATCCCATTTTTAATCTTTTCTTTCTCTATAACAATTTTAATCATTTTCGTCTTGAGTCTTTTGCTCTCTTTTTGGCTGTGGAACAGTACAAGTTATAAAATCGAAAAAGGTGAGCTTTTTATTAAATGCTGGGTTTTTAGGAGAAAGGTAAATATTAAAGATATTGTAAAGGTGAAAAAAACAAAAAATTTCCTGGCGTCATATGCTATGGCATTAGATAGATTAGAGATTACTGAAAAAAATAAAAGCAAATATTACATATCTCCGAATAATTTTGAAACGTTTATTGCAGAACTAAAAGAATATAACCCAGATATTATCACAAGTTGATGCTTTATAACAAGCGGCTCAACACGGACGCGAGCACGCGGGGCATGAATCGGTAAGTGTAAGTTTTTTTCATGCGTGCTCGCGCCGGTTAACCTCAGGTCGTTGGGCGGCTGTACCATTCGGAGGTGCATGATGCACGTGACGATGATCTACTTTTCTCAGACGGGCAACACGCGAAGTTGCCGAAGCAATGGCGAAAGCATTTCGTGAAGCCGGTCATGAGGCTCGAACCATTCCTCTGAAGAAAGCAGTTCCGCAGGATGCAATTACAGGCGATTTACTGGGAATGGGGACGTCTTGCTTTTCTCAAGCGCCTACGCCTGTCAAAGAGTTCTTGCGCGCCCTGCCGACACTGGATGGAAAGCAAGCGTTTGTCTTTGCGACTTCTGGTGGGGCACCTGGTCGGGTGTTGTACGATCTTGCTCGCTTGTTGGGGGAGAAGGGAGCGGAGGTGGTAGGGGGATTCTTGGCCCGAGGGGAGGTGCATCATCCTGCGCCATGTCTTGTAGGCCGATAGAACATGACGGGCCGAGCGAGACACCACTCCCAAAGCAAGCAAGAAAACGGTGGAAAAGACGCCTAACGCTGCGTACAGCGGACCGGCTTGGCTCGCTGAGGTTGGCCGCCCCGCCCCAGGCCGCTCATCCGCCGCCCGTTAGCCTGCCTGATGCTTTATCACAAGCTGTGATGATGAAAGAGAGACAAGCCTCAATTGAGGTGTTGATCGAAAAATACAAGTACTACTGTGCTCTTCTGGGGCAAGAAGCGGTAGTGCACATCACGCCACAGCATGATGGCTCTCCTCATATCGAAGTCGTTGGCGGGAAATACCATTACGTTGTGACAGAGCGCGGGAGAGAACTTGAGCGAAGGGTCACGGAGAGTGAGGACAAAGTTCTCTACTGGCTCGTATCGGATTTGGTCTTTGACCTGGCGACAAAATATGAGTTAGAGCACCGTGCCCCAGGCAGAGATCCCCGGAGATTGTTGTTTGCTAAGGAAATTGAACTTATGGAGAGGGCAAATCCAGAATGGGCCGAAAGGACCCGGCAGAGGATTCGGAATATCCTGAAGAAATTTCCATACCAAGATGGACTTTACAGAGGGGACTGAGGGCTAACGAAACGCTGGAAGGCCAAAAGACGGCGTTTGGCAGAGCCTTTGCTAAAAGAGGCTGGGAAGGCAGGTAGGGTGAAGCGAAAAGCATGAGCAACCGTAAACGACTCGGCGAGAGCAAAACAGGCGTGGATGACTTCTGGTTGGGCCGCGATGATGATATGGGCGAGCTACCCCCCGCGTGCAGCGGACTGATCCTCCCCCGAGAAGGCGGACACGCGGATAAGCGAAGGTTCAGATCTCAGGAGGCTCCCAATAGGCGGAAGCAAGACTTTGCCGACGCGCCGGATCGGAAATGGTTGGCCGCCGGGCTGTCAAAGATCGGCGGGCAACTGACGCTGGCGTTGGGCGTTAGGCGAGATGGAAATGGAACTGCCACAACCTTCTGAAGTCATCGGTGAGTATAGCCAACGGTTTGAGCGGGAGGGATACGGTGCAACCGAGAGAGCGTTGATGGAGCTTTTTCGGACGTTCCCTCACAATGTGCGGTTAGAGGCGGTCCTTGTCAAAGTTGCCGCACTCAACGATTTATACAACACAAATATATATGCGGTGTATGAGATGGCGCGGCATATTTGGGGGTTGGATACCGATTCGAAGCTTGAGCAAGGTTCGTTAGAATTGGTGGAAGAGATAGCCGTAGTGATGCTGAGAGGGAAGCGACGTCGGAATTATTCGTTTGCTACCAAGTACTGCCACTTTCACGCGCCTGAGGTATATCCCATCTATGATGGGTACGTAGAGGAGGCCCTTTGGGCGTACAGGAAGAAGGATGGATTTGTCAGGTTTAAGCGGAAGGAGTTGTGGGAGAGTTACCCCCGGTATGTGGCGGTGGTAAAGGGGTTTAGAGAGCATTACGGGCTTGGTGGATTTAGCTTGAGAGAGATTGACAGGTTCTTGTGGCTCACAGGAATGAGACTGAGGGGGTGAGTCTTGCTTGTGTCGGACGGCGGCTCACGCGCCGGGCGTTAGCAGGCACTTGCAACAGGAACCCGGCCTCACTCGTTTCTGTTTACCAGGAGGCGACAATTGTAGTGACGGCCAAAGCAGGGCAAACGGTGACCGTGATCCTCACCTGGGAGTCGCTTGCCGAGATCACAGAAGATTATGTCGGTTTTGTCCACTTGGTCGGCCCTAAGGGGAGGGCTTTACCATGCACAATCGGGTCAAAGGCTGCCGGCGACAAAAACGGGAGAAAGATGGGAAAGCGACCTCGCCTATCTCGGCTTGCTCATCGTTTTGGATAGGTGAGTAGGAAATGATGCCCAAAAAGAAACGGCGACCGCAACCCTGGGTTGCCGCCGATACGGTTGTTGTCGCGCCGGGGGAAAGCGGCGGATGGCAGGTGTTGCTCGTCAGGCGCAAAAAGCCTCCTTTTCAGGGGCATTGGGCCTTGCCCGGCGGCTTTGTGGAACCGGGCGAAAGGTTGGAAGAAGCCGCCCGCCGCGAATTGTGGGAGGAGACCGGCCTGGAACCGCTCCACATGGAGCAGCTCCACACCTTTGGCGATCCGGGCCGCGACCCCCGGGGCTGGGTGATCAGCGTGGTCTACCTGGCGATCCTGGACGGGCGACGGCCCCTCCGGGCGGGTGACGATGCCGCCTCTGCCGCCTGGTTCGACCTGGATGCTCTGCCGCCCCTGGCTTTTGACCACGCCGACATCCTGGACTATGCCGTCCGGCGGTTGGATGAATCGCCGCGGTAAGGCGCAGAGATCGCCGAGGAACGGCTGATTGTACGCGGTTTCTCCCCGTGCCCTCGGCGTCTCCGCGGTGAAAGCGGCTGTGGGAACGACAAATGCCTGTACCCTGGGGTTGCCTGCGGAAGGGTTCCCGCCGCGCTACCGCCACTTGCGCAGCACCCATTTGTTGATCTCGGCGGCCACCGAAGGCAGCAGGATCAAAGGCAGCATCTCGGCCCAGTCGGTTGCCGTGAGGAAGGTCGTGCCAAAGATGGGGTCCAGGAAAGGCACATAGATAATCGCCAACAGGATGACCAGGGAGAGCAGCACGGCCCATTGCATCCACTTGTTGGAAAAAACGCCGATGCTCCACAGCGAGTACCGCTCCGAGCGGGAGGTATAGGCCCGGAACAGCTCCGAGATAGACAGGGTGGCAAAGGCCATGGTCCGGGCGTGCTCCACACCGCCGGGCATCCCCAGGTGGAAGGCGGACAATACGGCCACGGTAATGGCAATCGTCTGGACGATGATGCCGATGACCATGTCCTTGTTGATGATCGGTTCGTCCACGGGCCGGGGCGGACGGTCCATGATGTCGGGGTCGCCCTTTTCCACCCCCAGGGCCAGGGCCGGTGCGCCGTCGGTGATCAGGTTCAGGACCAGCAGCTGAATCGGTACCAGGGGCAGCGGCCACCCGATCAGCATGGCTACCAGCAGGACGGTGATCTCGGCCATATTGCAGGAAAGCAGGTAGTAGACGAATTTGCGGATGTTGGCGTAAATCACCCGCCCCTGCTCAATGGCCGAAACGATGCTGGCGTAATTGTCATCGGTCAGCACCATGTCCGCCGTCTCTTTGGAAACATCGGTGCCGGTGATGCCCATGGCCACGCCGATACTGGCCCGCTTGAGGGCCGGGGCGTCGTTCACACCGTCGCCGGTCATGGCGACGATATGCCCCCGCGCCTTGAAGGCTTCGACAATTTTGACCTTGTGCTGGGGTGAGACGCGGGCATAGACCGCGATCTCTTCGATCTGGGCCGCCAGTTCCTCGTCGCTTATGCGGTCCAATTCCGCGCCGGTGATGGCCCGGTCGCCTTCGCGCAGCAAGCCGATCTCTTTGCCGATGGCCACCGCCGTGTTGAGATAATCGCCGGTGATCATCACCGTCTCGATGCCCGCCCGACGGGCCGTCTCGATGGCCGGGGCCACCTCCGGCCGGGCAGGGTCAATCATGCCCAGCAGGCCGATGAAGGTGAAATCGCGCTCCGCTTCCTCCGGCCGGGGGTTTTCGGGGATGGCATCCAGGGGGCGAAAGGCCACGCCCAGGACGCGTAGGGCGTTGGCCGCCAACGCCTCGTTCTCCTCCATGATGTTGCGCCGCCGCTCCTCGGTCAGGGGGCGCATCACGCCGTCTTCCAGGACCCGGTTGCAGAGGCCCAACACAATGTCCGGCGCGCCCTTCATGTAGGCCACATAGCCGCCGTAGCGCGGATCGGGGTGGAAGGTGGTCATCCGCTTGCGCTCCGAATCAAAGGGGATCTCGGCCAGGCGGGGATACTCCCGACTCAGTTCGTCCTTCCAATAGCCTGCTTTGGCGGCGGCCACCACAAAGGCTCCTTCCGTCGGGTCCCCGGCGATGCGCCACTGGACCGAACCGTTGTCTTGGATCTTTTCCAGCCGGGCGTCGCTGCACAGCAACCCGGCCCGCAGCAGAAGCCGCATCCCCGGATAGCCTTCCAGGCCGACCGGTTCGTCCCCATCCAGGAATTGCCCCTCCGGTTTGTAGCCCTCGCCGGTAATGGTCAACAGGGTGCGGTCCACATACATCTGCACCGCCGTCATCTCATTTTGGGTCAGGGTCCCGGTCTTGTCGGAGCAGATGGCCGTGGCCGAACCGAGAGTCTCCACGGCGGGCAGGCGGCGGATGAGGGCGTGGCGCTTGATCATCTCCTGCATTCCAATCGCCAGGGCGATGGTGACGACGGCGGGCAACCCTTCCGGCACGGCGGCGATGGCCAGACTGACGGCGACCATGAACATCTCTACCAGGGTGGGGATGGTTTCCGGCAGGCCAAAGTAGGCGGCGGGGCCTTGATTGAGCAACACGGCCAACTGGGTGTCGCGGACGATGCCGATGATGCCCACCAGGGCGCAGATAACCAGGGTGATGGTCCCCAGCGTGCGGCCCAACTGGTCCAGCTTGACCTGCAGGGGGGTCTGTTCCTCCTCGTAGGATTGGATCATCTCGGCGATCTTGCCGATCTCGGTTTCCATCCCCGTCGCCACGACCAGGCCCTTACCCCGCCCATAGGTGACGACGGTGCTCATAAAGGCCATGTTGCGCCGGTCGCCCAGGACCGCTTCGGCGGGCAGCACGTCGCGGGCGTCCTTGCCCACGGCCACCGATTCGCCGGTCAGGGATGCTTCCTCAATGCGCAGGTTGACGCTTTCCAGGAGGCGCACGTCGGCGGGGACGTAATTGCCCGTTTCCAGCAGCACAACGTCGCCGGGGACCAGGTCGCGTGAGGGCACGGTATGGGTGTAGCCGTCGCGCAGGACGCGGGCGTTGGGCGCGGCCATCTTCTTCAGAGCGGCCAGGGCCTCCTCGGCCCGGCCCTCTTGCACCACGCCCAAAATGGCGTTCAGGATGACGATGGCCATGATGGCCGCCGCATCCACAAATTCAACGATGTCGCCGGTTTTGTTATACTCAAACCAGCCGATCACCGCAGAGACGATGGCGGCGACGATGAGAATGATGACCAGGAACTGGTTGAGCTGATCCCACAGCATCTGCCAGAAGGTGCGTCGGGGGGCTTCTTGGAGCTCATTGGGACCGAACCGCTCCCGGCGGCGGCGAACCTCTTCCTCGCTCAGGCCCACCTGGGGATCGCTGCCCAGGAGCCGGACCGCTTCTTCGGCGGTCATGGCGTGCCACAGTCGCTCTTGCCTGTCCGTCATCGGCGTTCTCCCCACATGTGATTAGATCGGACGTTGAACGGCGATCACCCTCCCGCGGGCTTTGGCCGATTCCCACGGAAACGCACAGTAACCGTGAGAAGCGTACATCCAACGGGGAGCCAACGTCCGGCCCAAAACGGCCTTGCCATTATACCAGGTTTCGCGGGAGGGACCAATTTGTGGGGCCGGTATGATCGGTCCGGGACAAAGGCATACAAAATCTCGCGCTGCGCGGGAATGCACCGAGGAACGGCGGATTGTACACGATTTCTCTCCGTGCCCTCGGCGTCTCGGCGGTGGAGGCAACGGCGGGAACGATAGATGCGCGTGCCCCGGTCTTGGCCTGTCAAACCGTTGACACTCGCCCCAAAGTGGGGTAGAATAGCGCACGAAAGAGGTGAGATGATGAAAGCGATGGTCTTGCGGGAACCCAAACCCGCCGAAGAAAACCCTTTGGTGATGGAAGATTGGGACCTGCCGGAGCCGGGGCCGGGCCAGGTGCGCCTGCAGGTGCAGGTCTGCGGCGTATGCCACACCGACCTGCACCTGGTCGAAGGGGAGATCGCCTTGCCCAAACTGCCCGTCGTCCCCGGCCACCAGATCGTCGGCCTGGTAGACGCCCTGGGGCCGGGCGTAGACCGCGTTGCCCTCGGCGACCGACTGGGCGTGCCCTGGCTCTATTCCACCTGCGGCCGCTGTGACTTTTGCCGGCGCGGCCTGGAAAACCTATGCGACGAGGCCCGGTTCACCGGCCAGCACGCCGACGGCGGCTTTGCCGAGTATATGGTCGTGCCCGCCGATTTTGCCTACCCCATCCCGGCGGGGTTCCCCGATGAGCAGGCTGCGCCGCTGCTGTGCGCGGGCATCATCGGCTACCGCTCCCTCAAATTGAGCGAGATCAAACCGGGGGGGAGGCTGGGGCTTTACGGGTTCGGGGCGTCGGCCCACGTGACGATCCAGGTGGCGCGGCACTGGGGTTGTGAGGTGTACGTCTTTACCCGCAGCGCAGAACACCAACGCCACGCCCTGGAACTGGGCGCAGCCTGGGTCGGCCAGGCCCAGGATACGCCCCCTCACCGGCTGGACGGCGCCATCACCTTTGCCCCCGTCGGTTGGTTGATCCCGGAGGCGTTGCGCGTCTTGCGCAAAGGGGGGACTTTGGCCATCAACGCCATCCACCTCAGCCCCATCCCGGAACTACCTTACTCCCTGCTCTACGGCGAGCGGACGGTGCGCAGTGTGACCAACGCCACCCGCCGGGACGCTGCCGAATTCTTGCAACTGGCCGCCGAAATCCCCATCCACACCGACGTAGAACTGTACCCCCTGGCGGAGGCCAATGCCGTGTTGCAACGCCTCAAACGGCGGGAGGTACAAGGGGCGGCGGTGCTGCGGGTACGCCATTGAAACTGCGCCTTCTCAGGAGGATTGTATGAGGAATCGTTTCACCTTGATCGCAGGGCTGATCGCCCTGCTGGGGCTGGTCTTGCTGAGCTGCACCGTGGGCGGGCGTTCGGCCCGCATCACGCCCACGCCGACCAAAACCTTGCGCCCTCTGTTCACCTCCACCTTTACCCCGACGCCGACCAACACGCCGCTTCCGCCCACCGATACCCCTCTCCCACCGACCGCAACGCCCTTGCCCCCTACCAATACCCCACCCCCGCCGCCCACCGATACACCCCCACCCCCGCCGACCGATACGCCGCCCCCGCCGCCCACCGACACCCCGCTCCCCGCGCCGACCAATACCCCCAAACCCAAGCCGACCAGCACCCCGGCCCCGCCGACGGCGACGCCTACGCCAAAGGTGGATTTCAAGGTCAAAGAGATCGTCGCTTTTGAAGACGGCAGTCTGGGGGCAACCGGTTTGCACAACATCTACTTCACCGTCATTGACGCCAACGGCGCGCCCCTGGACGGCATCATCCTCAAGGATGTCAACAACCAGCCGGGGGAGGAGGTCGTTACCGGCAACAAAGGGCCGGGCAAGACCGAATTTACCATGTGGGCCGCCGATTACCGTTTCAAGGTCATCGGCAATGTCAACGGCAAAACTTTTACCAGCGAAACGACCCATGTGCTTTCGGTGCTCTACAAACACGCCGTTTGGGACGATCTGATCCGGGGCGGCATCTGCTCCGACGCTGCTTCGTGCGAGGCACTGGGGCCGATCCATTATAGCTACAACGTGACCTTTCAGCGGACGTGGTAGTCGGCGTATAGGTCCTCCCTCAGGTCGGTGGGCCTGGGGGAGATTTTGGGAGAGGCCTCCTGGGCCGATCTGGTTGAAAATTGGCAATGTCTTTTGAGGTTTTTGCCGATAAAGTTCAACCGTTAGAGGAAAAACAGACGAATCCTGCACCGGATTCCCTGAGGTGTGCAGGCCGGGACTACCCTCATCATTGGTACCCATTCCCATCAAGCAAAATAGAAAAAATGTAAAAACGGAGGTTGCCGTGAGATTCAGCGTTTGTCCTCATGACATCGTCAAGCAAATGAGCAACTGGCTGACTTTTGCTGCTTATCTCCAGCAAGGCATTGGAGAGTCGGTTCGGCTAGAACCGGTTCTCGACTTTACCGCCTTTTATGAGACCGATCTCCCTGCTGCAGACTTGGCCTTTGTCAACCCCATGGACGCCTGGCGACTGAGCCGAGAGCAGGATTTTGTACCGCTTTTCCGCACAGAAGTATATGATGAAGCGGTGTTCATCACAAAGACAGAGCGGTCATAGGGTTGGAGGACCTGGCCGGACAAGATGTGGCAGCCGTAGACCAACAGTTCGCCACATACTTGGGGCTTTTCCTGTTGGCAGAGCAAGGCATCCAGATCGCCGGGGTGGCATTCAAGGAATCGTGGCTCCAAGTTATCCGTGCCGTCGCAGCGGGGGAGATCAAGTTCGGTATCCTGTACTACGATTTTTACAACAGCCTGAGCAAACTCACCCATTCCCGTTTCAGCACCGTACACATAAGCCGGACTCGCCGTGCAACTCATCTGTTGCTGCTGCGATCCGCGCGCTTGGACAAGCGAGTAGCAATTGAGAAAACTTTATCCCAAATGCATAGCATCCCTGAGGGCAGAACCATCTTGGCACGGCTTGGACTGGGGCGATGGGTGCCGGAAACGGGGTTGGAGGAGGTAGAACGCATCATTACCGTGGCAAATCGGCTGGTTGAAAGCACTCGGTAGTCTTGTCTGAAGGCCCGGCGCAGAGAGCGGAGTCGTTGTCGTCTCTTGCTCTCCGAATACCTTCAACGCCGAAGCGGTATATGGGCGGGGGAAGGGAGAAGGAGGGCTGCTCTCCGGCTTGCCGCCGGGGAAGGATCCGGCTCGACTCGCGCGGGTTGTGCCTGCGCCGGGCGTCGTAGTGAGCCTTGTGCAAAGGAGCTTCCCGCAGGTTCAACCGGCCTCCGGCCCGGCAACCTGCGGGAAGCAGGTCAGCAGGTCAGGGCCTTTGACCGGGCGTCCACAGGGGGTGGGCGGCCAACGGCCTGCAAGATGCGCTTTGCGGTCTATTCTTCAAATTCTATGTAGATGTCAATCTGGGCCGTTTCGCGGCGGACGGCCAGCCATTCTTCAAAAGCCAGGGCTTGTAACTGCCCCCGCATTTCCTCATCCAGAGGGCGGCGGTTCTGATGCTCAACAACCTGGATGATGACATAACGATCATCCACCGGGATCGGCCCTTGCACTTGCCCCACCGTCCCCCCAAAGGCGGCATCCTCTACTTCCGGCGGGATGCGGCCCAGCCCGCGCGGGAACCAACCCAGATCGCCACCCTTCTGCCGGGTTTGCTCGTCCAACGAGACCGCGGCGGCCACCTTCTCAAAAGATTCGCCCTGGGCAAGGCGGGAAAGGACCGCTACCGCTTCCCCTTCGGAAGCGACGACGATCTGCCGGGCGTGGACCATTTCGGCAACGGTGGGCATCCCCGCCGTGACCCGCTCCATGACCGCCCGGCGGAGCAGGTCCTGGCAGGTATCACGCCGGAATTCTTCCCAGCTCTGTCCCGTCTCGTCCAACCAGCTCTGGAACGCTTCCGGACCGCCGCCTTCGGCCACAGCCTGGGCAACCGCTTCGGCGATCTGCTGCTGGCTGACGACAATGTGTAGCTCCATTGCCGCCTGTTGGATCAAAACATCCTCGATCAGCAGGTCCAACACCTGCCGACGGTAGGTCGGCAGAGAGGTTTGAAATTCGTCGCTTTGCGGATCGGCCCCCAGGGCAACAAGCGCATCAAGAAACTGGTCCAGTTCCCGTTCGTACACCCGCAAGGGAATGCCCTGTCCGTTGACCGAGGCGACCAGCAGTTCCCCCGGTCGGGGCAGCTCGGCACAGGGGACCACAGGGGCCGGGGTCAGGGCCGGGCAGGGGGCGGCGGTCGGATAGCCGGCACAGCCCTTGTAAGCCGGATCGTAGATCAGCCAGTCCAGCGCACCGTAGGGCAGGGCAACCAGAGGCAAAAGGGCCATGCCGATCAGGATGAGAGTCAGGGCCACCCCGATTCTGAACCACCGCTTGCTTGTGAGCCTGTTGTGTCTATCCATAATTTCGCTCCAACGGGTGTTTGGAGAGTGCCGCCCACAGTTTGTGTCCGTCAGGGCGTGCCGGCGGGCGGATAGGCCGCCAGGGTGCGCGAAGTCAGCTCAAACATGGGACCGACCGGCACGGGCCGATAGACGGTGATCAGCCCTTCATCCAGCTCCATCACATACACCGGGCGGCGGCCCAGCGAACTGTCGATCAAGGTGTACATTTCCTCCGCGCCGATGAGAAAACGGTTGATGACCAGGACATCGGGCCGCCGGCCCTCCACCAGCTGCTGGTAATGGATTGAAGGCACAGAGGTCCACCAACCGAGGATGATCGCATCCGGCCCGGCCAGGGCCAGGGCCGCTTCGGCTCGGTCGCGGGCGCGGGTGTCGTTATGGATGTCCACCAGCGGCCAGTTGACCGCCAGGGCCAGAAAGGCCAGGGCAGCCAGCCCCCAGGCCCACAGAGGGGTGCGGCGCGAAGCCGACACCCGACGGCCCTGCGCCCAATCGATCAGCCAGGCAAATCCCTCCCCAACCCATACCGCCCCCACCAGGTAGACGGGCAGGAACATGGTCTCCTTGTCCACCACGCGATAGTTGACGAAAAAGACCAGGTTGGTCAAGAAGCTCAATCCAAAGAGGGCCAGGTGCGCCCATTGCCGTCGCCGAGCCTGCACCCAGATTCCCAACAGCCCCGGCAACAGGCCCACCCCCAGGAAAGTCGCCCACAGGCGGTGCGCCTCCTGTTTGATCTCGCCCACCAGTTCGGCAAAGGTGTAATCAAACATGAGGCCCTGAAACCCTTTGCCCGTGACCAGCCACCACAGGTTCTCCGGGCGGGTCATATCCAGGGGGATAAAACGCCCGGTGGCGTCAAAGTGCCCCGCATAGTTGAAGGCAGGGTCGGCCAGATAGCGCAGCGGGATGTAGACATAAATGGCCAGCCCGGCGAGGAAGGAGGCCAGCAGGGGCAGGAACCGCCGGGGGCGCCAGACCTCGCGGCCTGCCGTCAGCAGGATAAAGAGGCCGATGCCGGGGGCCAGGAGGAGGGTACTCATGTGATTGCCGAAGCTCAGGCCGTAGAGCCAGACGGCTACCACCAGTTGCCGCCAACGGCGCGTTTCCTCCCAGCGGAGGAGGAACCAAAAGACGGCGGCCATGAGCAGAGTGTGCAGGGTATAGACCTCGGCGACGACGGCCTGCGCCCAGAAATAGTAGGAAAAGGCGAAGAGGAGCGAGGCGGCCAGGGCTGCCGCCCGCTGCCCCGTCAGACGCCGCAGAATCCGGTAGAGCAGGGCCGTCGTCCCCGCCGCGCAGACGGCAGACATAACGTTGAGCCGGAAAGCAATATCGCCGACCGGCAGTAGCAGAGTAAAGAGCTTACCCAGCAGTAGGTAAAGGGGGTAGCCGGTGGCCCGCACAATGCCCAGGACGTAAACGGCAGCAGAAAATTCTGCGCTATCCAACGAGTAGACCGTCGGACAGGCGGTGAGCAGGTAGACCAGCAGCGGCAGGAGAAAGGCCAACCAACCGGCCCAATCCAGCAGAGGAGAAGGGGTCTGGCGGCTGCGCTCCGGCGTCTCTGCGGGAGGGGGCGTCCGGTGGCGTGTGCCCGGCACATGTCGGTCGTCGGGCAGGCAGCGGATGCCCCCCGGCGCCGGGCGGAGGTCTCCTACGGAAGCGGCCAACTGCCGGGCACGTGCCTGTCGTAACGCTTTGCGCACACGCACGCTTTGGGGCAGGTGGGTATATGCCTTTTGCAAACAGCTCACCTGCTCGTCGGCATCGGGTTGAAGGCGGGCCAACCACAACCAACCTTCCTCATCGTCGGGGCAGGCGGCCACGATCCAGCGCAGGAAACGCCGGGCACGGGCCGGTTGACCGGCCTGCACGGCGGCCTCGGCTTGCTGCCACCAACGGATCACCCGCTCGGCGGCGGTGTCTTGGGCACGGGAAGATCCCAGCATCCGGCGACTCTCCCAAAACCTGATAGATGGTCGCTTGCCATCATACCGCATCAAAGCGGCGAATTCAATTCACCCTGGGTATGAAATTTTGGGGTAAAGAGGGACCACGGGTCCTACACCCTGAGCCGTGATCTACCGTGCCGAAGAGGAGTAGGGATCAAGCCTTTTTGCCGACGCGCTGCACCGGAGCGAACCGTCTCGGTCCCATCCCGGTTTGGCGTTTGGCATGAATTGTGCTATACTTGGGTTGCTCGGATGCGGTGGATGTAGCTCAATGGCAGAGCGCCGGTCTGTGGAACCGGTGGTTGCGGGTTCAACCCCCGTCATCCACCCACAAAAAAGCCAACCCCGCGGGGTTGGCTTTTGCTTGCGCGGTCGGATCGCTCACCGAATCGTTCCGCGCACCGTCACCATCCCCTCTGCCAAAGTTAGTTCTTCGATGACCACCGGCAGGTGCCGGGCCAGGGCAAATTGGGCGTCGATTTCGGCCTGAATGCGGTCCCGCACGAAGGGAGGCACGCCTACCCCGGCCAGTTCCAGACTCTCCAACGTGATGAGGGGAACGCCGTCACGCAGCGTAATATGGGCCGAACCGCGCACCCCCACCCGCAGCCCGGCGATCTCGGCCACGCCCTGGGCGGTGATCCCCTCCGGCGTGATGAATACTTGTGGTCGCGCAAAAGGAATGCGCGGATGGCGGGCCAGATACCAGGCAATGGTCTCCGATGCTTCTTGATCGGTGATTTCAAGGATGAACGGCTCGCCGCCGTGACCTCCTTCCCGGAGCCTATCCCGCAGGTCGGCCAGTCCCGGCTCCAGGCGCGGCTCAACTTGCACCGCTGTCCCTTCCGGTATCAGCGCATAGGCCCACATTGCGCCGTTGGCCAGCAACAGTGCCAACGCAAACCACAAATTTGGATTGAACACCGCTCCTTTGCCCATCATTCGCCTCTACGGCAAAACGGGTGATTGAGACCGCATCTGTCAGATCGGCGGCTTCCATTGCAGTATAACCCCCCGATCCGCAATTGTCAAGCTGCAATCTGCATTGCGAGACCTTCCTTCTGGGGGTGTAGGATGCCCGGAGTTTCACGCCGGGGGCAGGGGGTGCCGAGGAACGGCGTTAGATGTACACGGTTTCTCTTCGCACTCTCGGCGTTTCCGGTGAAACCGGCGGTGAGGATGATAAGTGTGCTCATCCTGATACCCTGACCATGGCTCTACCGGCCTTTGACAGAATCGCCGTTTTGCGGTACACTGGGTGCGGACGTTGTAAGTACTGTGTTTGGGTTGGCAAAGTGGCACCGCTCAGGCTTACCACAGTCTGGGCGGTTTTTTTTCATCGGCGATAGTCATTCCAAACGAAAGGGGTAGTCAAAATGTCTGAGCGAGTGACCGGCGTGGTCAAGTGGTTCAACGAAGCCAAAGGCTATGGGTTCATCACCCGTGACGAAGGCGGCGACGTGTTTGTGCACTACTCCGCCATCCAGGGACAGAGCGGGTTTCGCACATTACACGAGGGCGACCGTGTTGAATTTGTAGTAGAACAGGGGCAAAAAGGCCCGGCCGCTGCCGATGTGTTGCGCATTGAAAGCGCACCTCCCAGGGGGATCTGGGGCTAGTCTACGGTGCCTGTGGGCACATCTTTGGGGATGAAAGTCCCCTTTGCCCTTTCTTGTTCCCGTGCCAAAATGTGGGGCAAGGAGGGGTTTCTTTATATGGCCCCGCTCCCGGCGGGGCCATGCTGCGCCGTGGATCCCCTGGACTGAACTCCGGTTCTTTTGAACCGGGGGGCTTGGGGGGTTGCTGCCCCGGCGGATCAAAAGGTTGCGTGGACCGTTCCAGAATTCATGTAACCCGACATTGACAAGAGAACCGGTTCCTTCTATAATATAGATGGCGATTGGGGCATATCCTCCCACCGGTGGGAGGAAAATGACGTAGATGTGACGGGGGGAAGGGTGTTGCGGTCTCGGCGCATTCTGGTCGTGGACGACGAGCTAGATACGCGTACGTTGATAGCCGATGTCCTGGAAGAAGAAGGGTATGATGTCCGCACCTGCGCAACGGCGGAGCAAGCATTGGCCTTGCTGGATCAGGAGCCTTTTGACCTGATCCTTTCGGATATTAAAATGCCCGGTATTGACGGCATTGAATTGTTGCGCCGCGTGCGCGCCCGTGGCCTAGATACCTTTGTGATCTTGATAACTGCCTATGCCTCCGTTGAAACGGCGGTGCAGGCCCTGCGCGGGGAAGCCTTTGATTACCTGACCAAACCCTTTTCCCTGGCGGAGCTGCGCCAGCGGGTGCGTCATGCCCTCCGGGCCAAAGAGGAACCACACCTGCGCCGTCATACCGTTGAGCATTTTGAGGATCTATCCATTGACTACCATGCCCGGCGGGTATGGGTGGGAGAACGAGAGGTCAAACTGAGCAACCTGGAATTCCGGGTGTTGGCCTATTTCTTCGAATGCTTGGGTCGGCCTGTTTCCTCGGAGGAGCTGCTCCGCGAAGTGTGGAGTGTCGCCGCACCGGGCGAATATAGCAGCGAAGGGGTCCGGTCCCTGGTGCATCGTCTACGGCGCAAGCTGGGGGATGACGGACGCCGCCCACGCTATATCAAAAATGTGTGGGGGGTAGGCTATCAGCTCGGTTCCTGAACGGCGCACCTTCCGCCCATGCCGCGGAAGATGCCGGTCTTTGGAGAGGAAACATGACTTGGCCGATCATCGGACATGATTGGGCTGTGGCCCAGCTGCGCCGGAGCTTGGCTCATGGCCGAGAGGCCCATGCCTACCTCTTTTGTGGCCCGCCTCAGATCGGCAAAACCCTTCTGGCCGTGACTTTGGCCCAGGCTCTCAACTGCTCCCGGCCGGATCCCCCGTGCGGTCGGTGCCCTTCCTGCCGCAAGATCGCCCGTTGGGTTCACCCCGACGTGCGGCTCATAGAGGCGCAGGGCGCAGGGCAGACCATCAGGATTGACCAGGTACGGACGTTGCAAAGGGAAGCTTCCCTTTTGCCTTACGAAGGTCGGCGGCGGGTGTTCATCCTCCGTCAGTTTGATACGGCGACGGTGGAAGCGGCCAACAGTTTGCTCAAAACCCTGGAGGAGCCGCCGTCCCACGTGGTCCTGATCTTGACCGCCGTGGACGCCAGAACCTTGCCGACGACGATACTTTCCCGTTGCCGGCGTCTGGACCTGCGTCCCGTGGCCCTGGAGGTCGTAGAGTCTGCCTTGTTGGAGCAAGGTGTGCCTCCCGAACGGGCGCGGCTCCTTGCCCGGCTATCCGGTGGGCGGGTGGGCTGGGCTTTTGATGCTTGGCAACAGGCGGATGTTTTGCAACAACGGGAGCAGGACTTGGACAGGCTGCGTGAGCTGCTGGCGGCGGACCGGGTGACGCGGTTCGCTTTTGCAGAACGGGCCGGCCGTGACCTTGCTGCCTGTCGTCGTCAGCTTGCCACCTGGAGCGGCTGGTGGAGAGACCTGCTCCTGTTGACCGTCGGAGCCGGGGAACACTTGGTAAACCTGGATCGTTTGGGGGAACTCCGCGCGTTGCAGGAGCGGACGACGCCGGGCCAAGTCTGGACCGTCCTCGATGCCTTGCGGACGACAATCGCCCGTTTGGATGCCAACGTCAACGCACGCTTGGCTCTAGAAAATCTGATGCTCAAGCTCCCCCGATGGACGCCGGGGGCTGAAGGATACTAGTCAATGCCTGTGGTGGTAGGAATCCGGTTCAATCCGGCAAGCAAAGTGTATTATTTTGATCCCCAAGACCTGACCGATCTAAAGGTCGGGGACTATGTTGTCGTCGAAACTTCACGGGGTGAGGAAGTGGGGCAGGTTGTCATTGCTCCCCGTGAAGTCGGCCCCCAAGAGATCGTGGGGAAGCTCAAGGGCGTCAAGCGGCGGGCTTCTGCCCTGGATTTGACCCAGATGACCTATTATCGCTTCCGGGAAGAGGAAGCCCTGCGGCGTTGCCGAGAGAAGGTCCAAGAGCACAATCTGCCGATGAAGGTGATCCGGGCCGAGTACAACTATGACGGCAGCCGGTTGGTCTTTTTCTTCACCGCCGAAAAGCGGGTGGATTTCCGTAAACTGGTGCAAGACCTGAACCGTTCTTTCAAAGCCCGTATTGAGCTGCGGCAGGTGGGGGTGCGTGACGAAGCCAAGCTGATGGGCGGCTTGGGGCGCTGTGGGCGGCCCTTGTGCTGCACCACGTGGCTGACCGATTTCAGACCGGTCTCGATCAAAATGGCGAAACAACAAGACCTACCCCTCAGCCCCATGGAGATTTCCGGGGTGTGTGGCCGCCTGTTGTGTTGCTTGGCCTACGAAAATGAGCTGTACCTAGAGGCCAAAGAAAAGTTGCCCAAGCGGGGGACGATGATTGACACACCCCATGGGCGTGGCAAAGTGGTGCAGGTCAACGCCATCAAAGAATCGGTTGAGGTTGAGCTGGAAAGCCAGGTCACGGTCGAAGTCACACATCAAGAACTGGTCAACCTGGCGAAATCCTCTCATCAGAAGGCTTCTTCCCGTCGCCGCAGACGACGGGGGCGGCGACGTTCTAAGAAGTAGAGGGGCGGTCGCAGGCAATCGCTCCCCTTCAGCGCGGTTCCACCGTGATCCGAATGGCGGTGCGCTCTTGCCCTCCGATTTCTACATCGGCGAAGGTCGGAATACAGACCACATCCAGCCCGTCCAGGGCCAAGAACCCCCTGGCAATGGCCGCGGCCTTGACGGCTTGATTCACCGCCCCCGCGCCGATGGCCTGGACTTCCGCCCGGCCATGTTCGCGCACCACACCGGCGATGGCCCCGGCCACCGCCGTGGATTTGGATTGCGCTGCCACCCTGATCAAATCTGCCATTTCGATGCCTCCTTGCTCCACCTGTGAATATTCAGGCCTGGCAGGCCGACCCTATTTTACACCATCCCGGCCAGAAACGCAAACCGCTCCCATAGGCCAAGCAGAATACAAAAAGCACAGGGAAAGCATAGAAGGAGGCACTCTTCCTTGCCAGCCTGCCAAAAACGTGGTAGAATGGCCCATAAGCCCATACCTTTGACGCTCTGTGGCGTGACAGACAAGGGATCCGCTGCCCGGCCCACAGATTTTGGTGGCGCCGAGCCGGTGTGACAAGGATGCCCGTTGGGCGTTCTGCCGCCCGGCGCATCGGTGCGAGGAGGAGAAAGGAGATGCAGCTTCGGGACCTGGAGTGTCCCAACTGTGGGGCCGATGAGCTGGAAGCGACGGAAGGCGGTCGGTTGCAATGTGCCTTCTGTGGAAGCTCCCTCGGTGAGGTAACGCGCATCTGTCCCGGTTGTGGGCACTACAACGAAGAAGAGGTGCGCTTTTGTGCCCTGTGTGGCGGTCGGCTCGTGCGGGATTGCCCCGTATGTGGGGCCGACAATTGGGTTTTGGCCGAGCATTGTGTGCAGTGTGGCCGAGACCTAGAAGCCGTTGCCCAGATCGGCCAACGGTGGCGACAGACCACACGGGAGCGATTGGAGGCCCGACGGAAACTCATCGCCCGGCTCAAAGAGGAAGAAGCCAGGGCTTCCCGGCGGCGATTGGCCGAGCTGGAGGAAGCGGAACGTCTCCGCCGAGAGGCATTGGCAAGGGCCGAGGCGGAACGGCGCAAGCAGGACCGGCAGCTCTTGATCGCGCTGCTCGTGATCGCGGCGGCCTTTATCGTGATCGTGGTGCTTGTGTTCATCTTTTCGCCGGGCGGGTATTGAGCCGACCTTAGCGGCGGATCGTCTCTGAAAGCCCTGCAACGGGCGTCGGTCTGCGGCCTACAGGGTACAACTGCCGATTCTCAAGATGGCCGAAAAGACCTTGCACGAATTCCAGACCGAGGTGGACCGCTGGATCCAGGCCGTTGGCAACGGCTACTGGTCACCTCATGCCATTTTGGCCCGCATCACCGAGGAGGTGGGCGAACTGGCCCGTTTGATCAATCACCTGTACGGTCCCAAACCAAAAAAAACCGGCGAAGCGGCCCAAGACTTGGGCGAGGAGATGGCCGACATCATCTTTGCCGTCATCTGCTTGGCCAACCTGGAGGGAATTGACCTGGGACAAAGCCTGGAAGGTGTGATAGACAAAGTGTGGAACCGTGATCGGGATCGTTACCGATCACAACCTGAGAAGGGGGGAAAGGATGGAAAGTCGCTTCACGGCCCTGCGGGTCATCAGTCTGGTCTTTAAGATTATCGCCTGGATCGCCTTGATCGTCGGTTTGATCGGTGCGGTAGGGGGGCTATTCGCCGGATTCTCCCTGGGCGGTCAACCCGGCCCCATGAGCGGAATGGTGGGGGGGCCGTTGACCGGCATCGCTCTCTTTGTTTCTGCTCTGATCATCGCCATCTTTAACTTTATGTTCTTCTACGCCATCGGCGAATCCATTTACCTATTCCTTTCCATTGAGGAGAACACGCGGCGCACCGCCTACCTGTTGCAGCAACAGTATGTGCCCCGCCGCCCATCCTATCCACCCTCAGAATGATCCCGGAACCGTGCGGGGCAGAGCATCAATCGGAGGTCTTTAATGCTTGACTTTTTTCAGACCGCTTTGCGATCTCTTGATCCTGCCGTCGCCGGTCTCATTGACTACGAGGCCGAGCGCCAAGCCCGTAAATTGATCCTCATCCCTTCGGAAAGCCAGGCCCCTGCCGCCGTGCGGGAGGCGTTGGGGTCCGTCTTTCAGAACATCTACGCCGAAGGCTACCCCGACCCCAGCCTCCACGGCGCGCCCCAGGAGGTCATCCTGGACTATGAGGTCCAGTTGGCCCACTACCGCCGCTACTCAGATCGTCGCTATTACAAAGGCGTCGAGTACGTAGACATCCTGGAATCGCTGGCCCGCCGCCGCGCCGCCGAAGCCTTTGCCGCCAACGGCATCCCGCCGGAGGAGATTTGGGCCAACGTCCAACCCCTTTCCGGCAGCCCGGCCAACAGCGCCGTCTACAGCGCGTTGGTCCCCCTGGGCAGTACGGTGATGGGCATGGACCTGCTCCACGGCGGCCACCTGACCCACGGCAGTCCCGTCAACCGCTCCGGCAAATTCTATCACATCGTCTCCTACGGCATAGACGAAAAGACCGAGCGGCTGGACTATGACGCCATTGAAGCCCTGGCCCGCGAGCACCGGCCCAAGATGATCATCGCCGGGTACACCTCCTACCCCTGGATGCCCGACTGGGCGCGGTTCCGCCAGATCGCCGACGCCGTGGGAGCCTACCTGCTGGCCGACATCTCCCACATTGCCGGGATGGTCGCCGCCGGGGTTGTGCCCAGCCCCATCGGCTACGCCCATGTCATCAGCTTCACCACCCACAAGACCCTCTACGGCCCACGGGGGGCCTGCCTGCTGACCACGGACAAGAAGCTGGCCGCCAAGATAGACGCCGCCGTCTTCCCCGGTGAGCAAGGCGGCCCTCACGTCAACGCCATGGCCGGCATGGCCGTCTCCTTTGAACTGGCCCGTCGCCCCGAATTCCGCCGACTCCAGCAGCAGGTGGTGGATAACGCCGCCCACCTGGCCGCCGAACTGGAACGCCACGGCCTGCGCATCCCCTACGGGGGGACCGATACCCACATGCTCCTGGTGGATTGTAAAAGCGTGCGCAGCGATTGGGGTGTCAGCCCCGACGGCAAAAAGGGCACACCCCTCATGGGCGACGTGGCCGCCCGCATCCTGGACCTGGCGGGCATCGTCCTCAACCGCAACACCATCCCCGGCGACCGGAGCGCCCGCAACCCCAGCGGCATCCGTCTGGGCACACCCTGGATCACCCAACGGGGCTTTCGCTTCCCGGAGATTGAACGCCTGGCCGCCATCATCGCCCGGCTGCTCAAAGGAATGAAGCCCTACGCCTTTGCCGGTCGCTACGGGCCGGTTTACCGGGCCAAAATCGATTTTGATCTGTTGGAAGAAGCCAAACGCGATGTGGTGGAACTGGCCTGCCAGACCGACCTTCCCGGTGACTATTGCCCCGGCGGGTATCCCCACCACTACTTTATGTACCGTCCCAGCCACGATCCCGGCGGCAAATGGGACATCATTGAGATAGAAGGGACCCACGCCCGCGGCTTTTGCAACGTGGCCCTGACCAACGATGTTTATGCCCTGGGGCCGGGCGATTCCCAGCCCACCTGGATTTTGGAACCGGACGGGCGCCCCATGAGCGGCGGCGTCCTCAAGCGACCCGGCCCGGAAAGCACCCGCTTGCAGCTCCTCGTCCCCGCTTCGGCGGAGGCGCGGGTGGCCCACTGGCTGCGTGCCCTTTCCGACGGCTTTGTGGAGATGGACCCCGACGACCTGTATGCCAAAGCTCCCGGCCCCGTCGTCGTCCGCCGCCTGCCCCACACCCAAACCGAATCGTGGACCGAGCGTCCACCCGCCCCCGAAGATTTTGAGAAAGAGGAGGTGGGCTGGGCTTTCCATAAACCCTATTGGATCGGCAGGCGGGCGCGGGCCGATGCCCCCGGCGGCCTGGAGCCGCTGCCCCCCTTCCGCTGGCAGGAACCGGAGGAGCGGCCCTTGCAACGGACCGTCCTCTATGACGCCCACCGCAACCTGGGGGCCAAGATGGCTCCCTTTGCCGGATGGGAAATGCCCATCCGCTACGGTTCCGTCCAGGAAGAACACCTGGCCGTGCGCCGGGAGGCGGGCCTGTTTGACGTGAGCCACATGGGGCTTTTTGAGTTCGCGGGCGAAAACGTCCACCTCTTTCTCAACACCGTCACCAGCAACGACATCTCCTTGCTGGACGTAGGCCAGGCCCAATACTCCTTCCTCCTGGACCCGGAAGGCCACGTCCTGGACGACGTGTACGTCTACCGCGTGGGGGAGGAGCGTTATTGGATGGTGGTCAATGCCGCCAACCGGGACAAGGATTGGGCTTGGCTGAATGCCGTCCGCCGCAACGAGGTGCTCATTGACCCTGCCCGACCCTGGTCGCGGGCGTTGGGCGCGTCCACCGTTGCCCTCCGCGACCTGCGCTCCGAGCGCGTCCTGTTGGCCCTGCAAGGCCCTCGCTCCCCCGATGTGCTGTTGGCCCTGCTGGACGGGGAGGATGACCCCCTCCGCGAGCAGCTGACCGAGATCAAGCGCAACGAGATCATCCATGTTCAGCTGGCGGGGTACGACCTGTACCTTTCCCGCACCGGTTACACCGGCGAGCCGTGGGGTTTTGAGATCTTTGTCCACCCGGCGGCGGCCTCGGCCCTGTGGCACGCCCTGCTGGAAGCGGGCGAGCCGTTCGGCCTGCGGCCCATCGGCCTGGCCGCCCGCGACAGCCTGCGCATCGAGGCCGGGCTGCCCCTCTACGGCCACGAACTGGCCGGTCCTTTGGACCTCAACCCCGCCGATGCCGGATTCGACCCTTACGTCAAACTCTACAAACCCTTCTTTGTGGGCAAGGCGGCTTACCTGGCCCACGAGCGGGAGCGGGCCGCCCGTTTGATCCGCTTCCGCTTTGATGAGGAGCACGCCCGCCTGCCCCGCCAGGGGGATGTGGTCGTCAGCCGCAAAGGCCGGGTGGTGGGGGCCGTGACCAGCGCATCCATTGACAGCGAAGGGCGGCTGGTGGGGTTGGCTTACGTCCAAAAGCAGTATGCCCGGCGGGGAACGCGCTTGGGTGTGTTCCAGGTGGATAGCCGGGCCTGGGCCGACCGGCCCCTGACCGAACTCAAGACCGGCGACCGGGTGCAGCTCCACGATGACATCACCGTCATCCGCCGCTTTTTGAACAAACAATGAGGCGGACCGGTGACCATGGGGGAAAAGATGACAGACCCACAGAAACCGGGTATCTCCGGTAGCGTGCGCCATATCACCGTCTTTGCCGAAGCCAGGTCCATCGAAAAGTGGCGAAAGCAGGTGATCGCCGGGCAACCGGATGCCGGGAAATTCGCCTTCATCAGTGATGAGGGCGGGTACCTGCCCGGCGGCGAGGGCACTGCACCGACCCCCTTGAGCTACTTTGTCGCCGGGATGGCCCTTTGATTGCTATCGCATGTGTCGCAGGTGGCGGCAAAAAGGAAACTGACCCTGCGGGATGAGCGGGTCAAGGTCGTCGCCCATTTCCGGGAGGCAGGATCGGTCTTGCAGGGCACAAGCACAGGCCGGTGTGAACGGTTCGACGTGGAGCTGACCGTCGAGTCCGACGAGCCGGAAGAAGAGATTGCAAAGCTCGTCCGCCTGGCCCACGAAATGTGCTTTACGGAGCACGCGCTCACGGGGCAGGTGGAGGTGAGGTGCGTAGATCGTTTGAACGGGCGGTTGCTGAGGTGACAGGGTGGTCTGCCGCCCACGCGGACCCTATCCACCCCCCGGCACACTGCCGAGGATAAAATCGGTGTTTGCCCTCATTCCCCTACCGGCGGTCCGGATAGGGGGTGAGGGAATAATCCGGCCGTCCGCGAATGTACCCGAATGCACAGGGGGCCGGGCACGTTTGCGCATTCGTGTCAGTTTGTGGACGGCCTGCGGTTTCCGGGGAAGGAACGATGATAGAAGAGATTTTCGCCGAGATCACTTCCGAAGCGCACTGGGTACTGGCCGTGTTGGCCCTGATCATCATCGCCGCACCCCTGCTCGCCGAGCGGTTCCGCCTGCCGGGGATGCTCGGCCTGGTGCTGGGCGGCATGGTGTTCGGGCCGTATGTCCTGGGCTGGCTGCCCGCCGGTTCCCTGGAC
>CAZQKE010000079.1:0-35842 GCA_964593865.1 uncultured Anaerolineaceae bacterium
GTTCCAACGCTGAAACGTCTTTCAGAGGCCCAGGGCGTCTCCGGCTATGAGCAACAGGTCCGCGAGATCGTCACCGAGATTTTCGGACACCATGCCGACCGGGTGCGCACCGATGCCCTGGGCAACGTCATCGCCCTGAAACGGGGCGACGGCCCCGAACCCCGTCCTGCCGTCATGCTGGCTACCCACATGGACGAGATCGGCCTTATCGTTTCCGACCTGGAAGAGGGGTTCATCCATTTCCAAACGGTGGGCGGCCACGATGCCCGCGTGTTGCTGGGCCAGGAGGTGGTCGTCCACGGGCGAAGGGACCTGATGGGCGTCATCGGCGCCCGCCCGCCCCACGTCCTCCCCCCTTCCGAGCGGGAGAAACCGATCCCCGCCGAAAAACTGCTCATTGACGTCGGCCTGCCGCCGGACATGCTGCCCGACCTGGTGCGCGTCGGCGACTTGGTGACACTGCACAGCGAGTTGACCGAGCTAAAGGGCGGGTTGGTTTCGGGCAAAGCCCTGGACAACCGGGTTTCGGTCGTCGCCGCCGCCCTCTGCCTGGAAAACCTGAAGGGGATGCGCCACCGCTGGGATGTCCTGGCCGTGGCGACGGTCCAGGAGGAGATCGGGCACAAAGGGGCGGCGGTCGGCGCCTTTGGCCTGGAGCCGGACATCGGCATCGCCATTGACGTGACCTTTGCCCGGCAACCCGGCACACCCGAAGAACACACCTACGAACTGGGCAAAGGGCCGACCATCGGCTGCGGCCCCAACTTCCATCCCAAGCTGCAAGAAGCCCTGATGGAAACCGCCGACGCCCACGAGATCCCCTACCACCTGGAACCGGCGGCCCGCGTCGCCGGGACCGATGCCGTGGACATCCAGGTCGCGCGGGAAGGCGTGCCCACGGCCCTCATCTCCATTCCCTTGCGCAACATGCACACCCCCATCGAGACGGTCGCCGTCCGGGACATCAAGCGGGTGGGGCGGTTGCTGGCCGCCTTTATCGCCGGGCTGGACGACGATTTCCTGGACAGCCTGGCGTGGGACCTGGATTTGGGGCCGGATGAATAGCCAACCGAGGAGATAGCTTTGTTACTTGAAGAACTTTCCAACGCTTTTGGCCCTTCGGGCCATGAAGACGAGGTGCGCCGCCTGCTGGCCCGCGCCCTGCGCGACCACGTGGACAACTTGCAAGTGGACGCTCTGGGCAACCTGATCGCCTTCAAGCGCGGGACCGGCCCGGAGCCGCGCCTCAAAGTGATGATAGACGCCCACACCGACGAAGTGGGGCTGATGATCACCCGCATTGAAAAGGACGGAACCCTGGGCTTCCGCGTCCTGGGCGGCATTGACGACCGCCTGCTCATGGCCAAGCGGGTCATCGTGGGCAAGGAGCGGCTGCCGGGCGTCATCCTGGCCCCGCCCATCCACCTGACCAAACCGGAGCAACGCAAACAGGTGGTCAAACGGGAGCAGTTGGTCATTGACATCGGCGCGACCGACCGCGAACAGGCCCAAAAGATGGTCAAGATCGGCGAATACGCCGTCTTTGCCACCCGCTTTGACCTGCTCACCGACGACGGCTGGCGCGTGGTCAAGGGCAAGGCGTTCGACGACCGGGCCGGGTGTGCGGCGGCAGTGGCCCTGGCCGAGGAGTCCTACCCGGTGGACCTTTACTTTTCCTTCAGCACCCAGGAGGAGGTGGGGCTGCGGGGGGCGCGGGTCGCCGCCTACCGCATCGCGCCGGACGTGGCCTTTGCCCTGGAAGGAACCATCTGTGACGACGCTCCCAAAAAGAAGGATACCAGCCCTACAACCGAAATGGGCAAAGGCCCGGCCATCACCGTCATGGATCGCACCTTCATCGCCGACCGGCGGCTGGTCCGCCTGCTGATAGACACCGCCCAGGCCGAGGGCCTGCCCTACCAGTTCAAACAGCCGGGCGTGGGCGGGACCGACGCCGGGGCCATCCACCTGGCCCGGAGCGGTGTACCGTCGGTGACGGTGGCCGTGCCCTGCCGCTACATCCACGCGCCCGTGGGGCTGATGAGCTTGCAGGACTTTGACAACCTGGTGGCCTTGATGAAAGCCGCCCTGCGCGCCCTGCCGGAGAGATTCGACTAACCCGGCCCCTGCGCCGGGCGCATTCGTGTATTCGCGTCCGCTTCGTGGACGGCCCGCGTTAGCGGTTCCGGAGATATGAACCGCAAAGGCGCAAAGGCCGCAAAGGGAAGGAGAAAAAGAAGACCTTCGCGCTCTTGGCGTCTTGGCGGTTCCAACCGTGATTTCCTTGCGCCACCGGGCCGGGGCGTATTCGTGCATTCGCGTCCGCTTCGTGGACGGCCCGCTTTGGCGGTTCCGGAGATGTGAACCGCAAAGGCGCAAAGGCCGCAAAGGGAAGGAGAAAAAGAAGACCTTCGCGCTCTTGGCGTCTTGGCGGTTCCAAGCGGGAACCCTCCCGCAGGTTCCAAACCTGCGGGAGGGTGAAGGCGGCGGTTATTTTCAGAGTAGCCGAAGAATGGAGTAGACCGTGAAAGACCTGATCAAACGATTGACCGAAACCTATGGGCCTTCGGGCCGGGAAGAGCAGATCAGAGAAACGATCCGTGCCGAGGTAGAACCTCTGGTGGACGAAGTGCGGGTGGATGCCCTGGGCAACCTCATCGCCACCAAAAAGGGGAAGGGCGCGGGCAAGAAGGTCATGCTCGCCGCCCACATGGACGAAATCGGCCTGATCATCAGCTACGTGGATGAAAAGGGCTTTCTGCGCTTCCAGCCGGTCGGCGGCGTAGACGTGATGACCCTGGTAGGCGGGCGGGTGCAATTCGCCGACGGCTCCCTGGGCGTCATTGCCCCGGAGGATCGCACCAAGTTCAAAAAAGAGCCGGAGCTGGGCAACCTGTACATTGACATCGGTGCGGCCGACCGGGAGGAGGCCCAGGGCCGCCTGGGAGAAGTGGTTGCCTTTGTCCGACCCTGGGCCGACCTGGGCCGCCGCATCGTAGCCAAAGCCCTGGATGACCGCATCGGCTGCGCCGTGCTGATTGAGCTGCTCCGCCGCCTGGAGGAAACGCCCCACGAAGTTTCATGTGTGTTCAGCGTCCAGGAGGAGGTGGGGTTGCGCGGGGCGCGAACCGGAGCCTACGGCCTGGCCCCAGACCTGGGCTTGGCCGTGGACATCACCGTTGCCGCCGACACACCGGAGGCCCCCAAGATGGCGATGAAGCTAGGGGCCGGGCCGTGCATCAAGGTCATGGATTCGGGCATGGTGGCCCACCCCGGCGTCAAGGACCTGCTCATCGAGACCGCCCAGGCCCACGGCATCCCTTATCAGCTAGAAGTCCTGGACCGGGGCACGACCGACGCGGCAGCCATCCAGCTGGCCCGCAGCGGCGTGCCCGCCGGGGCCGTCTCCCTGGCCTGCCGCTACTACCACACCCCTTCGGAGATGGTGGACATGGAGGACGTGGAAAACACCGTCCGGCTGCTGAGCGCCCTGCTGGCCGGTCCGCTCCAATTCTAGCGATGACGCAAAGGAAAGGTAAAAAGGCTTCGCGCTCTTGGCGTCTTGGCAGTTCGGAAAAACGGCACCGCGAAGGCGCAAAGGGCGCAGAGGAAAGGTAAAAAAGGCTTCGCGTTCTTGGTGTCTTGGCGGTTCGGAAAAACGGCACCGCGAAGGCGCAAAGGGCGCAAAGGAAAGAAGAAAACCTTCGCGCTCTTGGCGTCTTGGCGGTTCAAAAAACACAAAGGAAACCGCAATGGGACGATTCTGGCAATGGGTCTGGTCGCGCTCCCTGCGCCTCCTGGGGGATGCCCACCGCCATTTCGGCAACCTCTACGGCAGCCGCCGGGAGCATGAGGCCGCCGTGGAAAACTATACCCGCGCCGCCGCCCTGGACCCCGATTACGTCCAAGCTTACTACCGCCGGGGTGTGCTTTACTGGCGCGAACTGGGCCGGCCGGAACGGGCCATCGCCGACCTGAGCCGTGTCCTGGAATTAGACCCGACCTGTAGCCTGGCCTATCTCAACCGGGGGTTGGCCTACCAAACGCAGCACGATATGGAAAAGGCTGCCGCCGACTTTAGACGCTACCTGGCCGAAGGGACCGATGCCTTTTGGCGCGAAGCAGCCCGACGGCAATTGGCGATATTGGAAGATGCGTAAACCGACACTTTGGTTCCTGATTTCACTCTTGCCCTGGCTCCTGGCCTGTCGGCAGCCCGGAGCCGAGACCTCCGCCGTCACCGTCCCCCGGCCCGATGACGGCCAGACGGTCACGGTCCGCGCCGTGGTGGACGGCGACACGGTGGATCTGGCCGATGGCCGCCGTGTGCGCTACATCGGCATCAACACCCCGGAGCGGGACCAACCCTTTTACGAGGAGGCAACCGAGGCCAACCGCCGTCTGGTGGAGGGCCGGGAGGCATGGCTGGTCCCCGGCGTGCAGCCCCGCGACCGCTACGGGCGCACCCTGGCCTACCTGTGGGTGGGCGACATCTTTGTCAACCTGGAGCTGGTGCGGCTGGGGTATGCCAATGCCTACACCGCGCCGCCCAACGTGCGCTACAGCAAAGAACTGCTGGCCGCCGAGCGGGAAGCGCGGGAAGCGGGTGTAGGCCTCTGGTCGCCCGCCGATGTCTCCCTGCGCATCGTGCGCATCGTCTACGATGCCCCCGGCCCCGATGAGGATAACCCCAACGGCGAATGGGTTGAGATCGCCAACGAAGGCTCGGAGGATGTGAACTTGCAAGGCTTTACCCTCAAGGACGAAGCCAACCACATCTACACCTTCCCGGCGGTGACGCTCCGCGCGGGGGCCACCCTGCAGCTGCACAGCGGCCGGGGGACCGATAGCAAGGAGCACCTCTACTGGGGATTGGTGGGTGATTCGGTGTGGAACAACGACGGCGATACCGCCTACCTGCGCGACGCCCAGGGGCGGTTGGTGGATAGTTACGGGTACAAACGATGATCGTCGTCCTCTTCTTGCTCGGCCTGTTCGTCGGTGCGTTCCTGAACCTGTGCGCCGACCAGCTCCCCCGCTGGCGGCGGCTGCGGCGCGCTCCCTTTTGCCCCCGTTGTGAGGAGCCGCGCCCCTGGTGGGCTTGGCTTAGCCTATCGGCCTTTCTCCTCCGCAGGCACCGTTGCCCCCGCTGTGGGACGCCCATCTCTCGGCGGCATCCCCTGGTTGAACTGGGGACGGCGGTGGCCTTTGCCCTTGTCTGGTGGTACGACGGCCCGACGGCTCTGCTCATCCCCCACATCATCTACGTCGCCATCTTTATCCTGGTGGTCGTCATTGACCTGGAACACCGCCTGATCCTCAACGTCGTCATGTTCCCTGCCTGGTTGATCGCCCTGCTGTTGAGCTTCATTCACCCCCGGCCCAACTTTTACCGCCTGGCCATCCTGGGCGGCGTGGTGGGCTTTGGCCTGCTCTTTCTCATCTACCTGGCCGGGGAGCTGTTTATCAAAGTGCTCAGCCGGATGCGGGGCAAGCCGATCAACGCCGTCGCTTTTGGCTTCGGCGATGTGCGCCTGGGCGGTTTCATCGGCCTGGTCCTCGGCTTTCCCGACGTATTCACCGCCATTTTGCTTGCCATCCTGCTGGGCGGGGTGGCGGGCCTGCTCTATTGGTTCGTGCGGGCCGTGATCCTACGCAACTACTCCCCTTTTTCGGCCATTCCTTACGGCCCCTTCCTGGTCTTGGGGGCGGTGGCCATCATGTTTTTCGGCGTGTGACGCGGCGGGTTGCGCGATCCGGCAAGGGATGGTATAATCGGCCAAAGATTCGGAGATGCAGAAACGATGACGGTCAGAGAACTGGAGGAAACCTATCAACAGTTGCACCAACAACTGTTGCGCGGAGAACTGGAGGAGGATGAATTCCGATCCCAAGTGGAGCGGCTGCGCTTTGAGGACGCCCTGGGCCGCCAATGGAAGATCGGCTGGTACACGGGCCAATGGTATCGCTACGAAGAAGGCCAATGGGTGCTGGACGAACCACGGGAGGATGCCGTGGCTCCCGCCGTCGCGGGCGAAGCCCTACCGCCGGAAGAGGCAGACCACCGGAGGCGTTCGGCGGCCGTCTGGCTGGCCGCTTTGCTGATCGCCCTAGTCTTGCTGGCCGTCGGCGCGTTGATCGTCGGTTGGGGGGTGAGCTGGTGGCGGAGCCACCAAGACCAGCTGCTTTCCGGAGCGGCCGCGACGGCTGCGCCGACCACTCCGCCGCCCACGGCCACCCCTTTGCCCACAGAGCCGCCTCCCACACCGACCGAATCCCCCATCCCTACGGCGACACCCTCCCCGCTGCCCACGGCTACTCCTCCTGCCCCGACCCCTACGGCGACACCGACCGAAATGCCCACGGCCACGCCGACCCAGGGGACTGCTCCCGCACCCACGGCCACCCCTTCCCTCACCGGGCGCATCCTCTTCCCGCTGTACGATCCCGGTGCGGGGAGAAAAACCTTTGACATCTGGGTGGTAGACCTCCGCAGCGGCGAGCGGCAACTTCTCATTGAGCAGGCCAGCCAGCCTGCCATCAGCCCCAACGCCCAACGGTTGGCCTACCGTTCTTGGGATAACGACCAACAGGGGATCTTGGTCCAAGAACAGGCCGACGGACATACCTGGGTGTGGGTCAACTATGCCGAGGCGGCCCGGCCCAGTTGGTCGCCCGATAGCCAAAACATCGTTTTCCCCTCCCAGCAGGAAAAGGATCGTCGCTGGCGCGTCTACCGCACGCGGGGCTTGACGATTGACCGGATACAGCGTCATGGCGGCGACATCTTTGGTCGTGTCCCCGTTTGGCTATCCGATGGCCGCATCGTCTATTGGGAATGTGCCCTGAGCAAATGTGGGCTGTATGTGATGCTGCCGGACGGGACCAACCCCATCCGCCTGACTACCGGCGAGCACGACACCGCCCCGGCTGCCTCCCCCGACGGGAAAAAGGTTGCGTTCATGTCCAACCGTGACGGCAATTGGGAAGTGTACGTCGTAGATACACATCCACCGGCGGGGCAGGTAGAGGTCGGACTGAAGAGGCTCACCCGCAACCAAGCCCGTGACGGCATCCCCGTCTGGTCACCCGATGGCCGCTGGATCGCCTTTGCCAGCGACCGGGGCGGAGCCTGGGCCGTATGGGCCATGCGCCCCGATGGTTCCGGCCAACACAAACTCTTTGACCTGGGAGGCCCTTTGGAAGGACGGGTCGCGGGTGTGCCTGCCCAAATAGAATACGATTGGACATGGGAAACGTTGGCCTGGATACCCTGACGAGGACGTATGGTTCCTGAACGGCTGGAAGAATTGGAAAAGATGGAAGCGGCGCGGGCCGACCGCGAGCAACGGCTCCGCGATCTGTACGAACAGGCCCAGCACTGTCTTGCTTCCCAGGACTGGGAAGGAGCGTTATCCTACCTGGAACAGGTTCTCATGATTGAGCCGCGCTATCGGAACGCCGAAGAGGAGGCCGAGAAAGCGTGGCGTCAGGTCTGTCTCTTTACCTCCTACGAGTACGGTCGCCACTGCCTGCGCAGCGGCGATCTGGAAGGTGCACTGGCCCATTTTTCCTGGGTTGTCAGCCGTGCCCCCGGCTATCGGGATGCTCAAGCCCGCCTCCGAGAGGCCCAACGGCGGGTTCAAGTTGCCCACATCTACCGTCGCGGTCTGGACCATTACACCAACGGGCGGTGGCACGAAGCCATTGAAGCCTTTGGCCAGGTGATTGCCATTGACCCCGGCTACCGCCATGCCCTGGACATGCTGGAGGACAGCCGTCAACGGCTGGAGTTGGAAGATCTGTACCGGCAGGGCCTGGACCTGATGGAAAAAGGGGAATGGGACGCCGCCGCCGAAACATTCCGCCGGGTGCAGACCCGCTCGCCCGGCTACCGAGGCGTCTCGGAAAAACTGCGCCATGCCGAACGAATGCGTGCCCTGAGTAGCCTTTACGAGCGGGGCCGCCGGGCATTTGAGGCAGGAGATTGGTCACGGGCCATTGACCTGCTGGAACAGGTCATCGCCGCCGACGAAGACTACCAAGACGCGGCGCAGCTCCTCCGCGATGCCATCCGCGAAAAACAGTTGGGCTATCTCAGCCAGGATGCGGAGGCTGCCTTTGAGGCAAAACGCTGGGCCGAAGCGGTAGAGCACTATAAGGCCATCGTCGCCATGCGGCCCGACTATCCCCGCGCCCAGGCCCGCTTGATCGAAGCCCAACGCCAACGTCGGTTGGAGGTGGCCTATACCGAGGGCAAAAAATCCCTGGATTCGGGGTATTGGCTGGATGCCATTGTCCGCTTTGAAGAGGTCATCGCCCTGGACCCCAACTACAAACAAGCGCAGGAGTTGCTGGCCGAGGCAAGTTTGCAAAAGAAACTGGCCGATCTCTACAACAAAGCGAAGGAAAGCATCCGGGCCGAGCAATGGGCCGAGGCGGAGGAACTGCTGGAGCAGATCACCGCCCTGCGGGACAAATATCGGGATGTGCCCCGCCTGCTCACCAAAGTACGCTCGCGGGCGCAGTTGGAGCAGCTCTACACCCAGGGGATACGCGCCTGGGAAGCGGGGCAACGGGAGGATGCCCTGGCCGCTTTTGAACAGATTATGGACCTGGACCCCAATTACCGCGACGTGGCGGATCGCTTGCGAAAGGCGAGGGCCATGGTCGGGTAGAGGGGAGCGGACACCGCCTTTCGCAAGCCGTCGGCCTTTTGGTCGGCGGCTTGACTTTTCTCAGGGGGCGGTGTATCATGACACGCGAACTTGGAAGGAGGAGAACCATGTTAAAGACCCACAACTGCGGAGAACTGCGTCTGGAACACGTCGGTCGGCAAGTCACCCTGGCCGGTTGGGTGCATCGTTACCGGAGCCACGGCGGAGTCCTGTTCATCAACCTGCGCGACCGGTCCGGCCAGGTCCAGGTGACCTTTGACCAGCAGGCCGCACCCCAGGCCCACGCCATCGCCGATCAAGCCCGCGCCGAATGGGTGCTCCAAGTGGTCGGAACCGTCCGCCAACGCCCCCCCGGCACCGAAAATCGGGAATTGCCCACCGGTCAGATTGAAGTCGCCGCGCAACAAGTGACGGTCCTCAACCGGGCCAAAACGCCGCCCTTCTACATTGACCGCGAGGCCGGGGAGGCCGAAGCCCTGCGCCTCAAGTACCGCTATCTGGACCTGCGCCGCGAACGAATGCAGCGCAACATCATTCTCCGCCATCGGGTTGTCAAATTCATCCGCGACTTTTTGGATGAACGCGGCTTCCTGGAGATAGAAACGCCCATCCTGACCAAAAGCACGCCCGAAGGCGCCCGTGACTACCTGGTCCCCAGCCGCACCCACCCCGGCCGGTTCTTCGCCCTGCCCCAATCGCCCCAGCAACTCAAGCAACTGCTCATGGTCGCCGGCTTTGAGCGGTACTTCCAGATCGCCCGCTGCTTCCGTGATGAAGACCTGCGCGGCGACCGCCAACCTGAATTCACCCAGTTGGACCTGGAGATGAGTTTCGTAGAACAGGAAGACATCTTGCAGATCATTGAAGAAATGTACACCCACATCGTCGAAGAGATCGGCGGCAAAAAACTGTTTGCCAAACCCTTCCCCCGCCTTTCCTACCGGGAAGCCATAGAACGGTTCGGCAAGGATAACCCCGATCTGCGCTTCGGCATGGAGTTGGTGGATGTGAGCGACCTGGTGGCCGAAGGGGGCTTTGGCGTTTTCCGTCGGGCCGTAGCGGAAGGAGGGCAGGTCAAGGGCATCCGCGCCGAGGGGTTGGCCGGGTACAGCCGCAAGCAGATTGACGAACTGGCTGCCTTTGTCCAGACCCATGGGGCCAAGGGGCTGGCCTGGTTGGCCGTCAAAGAAGAAGGCGTGCGCTCCTCCTTTGCCAAATTCCTGGATGAGGGAACGGTAGCAGCCCTCATTGAGCGGATGGAGGGACGACCCGGTGACCTACTGCTCTTCGTCGCCGACAGGCCGACCGTCGTCGCCGAAGCTTTGGGCCGCCTGCGGGTGCTCCTGGCCGACCGCCTGGGGCTGCGGGACGACAATGTGTTGGCAATGGCTTGGATCCTCGACTGGCCCTTGTTTGAGTGGAACGATGAGGAACGGCGATGGGACCCCAACCACCACCTGTTCACCGCCCCCGTGCCGGAGGACATCCCCTTGCTGGATACCGATCCCGGCGCGGTGCGGGGCTTGCAACACGACTTGGTGTGCAACGATTACGAAATCGCCGGGGGGAGCATCCGTATCCATCGGCGAGAAGTGCAGGAAAAGATCTTTGGCCTCATCGGCCTGGATGTGGAAAAGGCCAAAAAACAGTTCGGCCACATGCTGGAAGCGTTTGAATACGGCACACCGCCCCACGGCGGCATCGCCTCCGGCATTGAACGCTTGGTGATGCTCCTGGCCGGGGAACCGAACATCCGCGAGGTGATCGCCTTCCCCAAGACCCAGAGCGCGTCGGATCTCATGATGGGCGCGCCCTCACCGGTGGAAGAGGAGCAACTAAAAGAACTCCACATCCGGCTCCTTGAACCGGTTCAATAAAATTGTAGACTTGCGCCTTTTTCCCTTTTGTGCTAGGATCGGAGCCGTTCAAACCCTGCTGTGTGCGTGATGTCTGTAGAGAGGTTTGAGCCAACACCCGTACAAAGGGAGTCGCGCTCCAGAGGGGATGCGATAGCCTCGGAGAAGGCAAGGCAGTAACCGATGGGCAGACACCCACCTGGTTTGACAGGTTCAAAACCAACAGGACACACGGCACAGCGGGGATTTGATGAGAAAACCACCGGGTGGTACACCCGGTGGTTTTTCCATGTCCGAAAACCCGGCGTGGGGTGTGCGGCCGCAGGCCCCAAAGGCGCGACTTGAGTCACCACCCGTAACTGCTCACCCTGCCGCAGGCTTGGGAGCGGTTTCAGGTTGAAACCGGTTGCCCGTCGGGCAAAGATGGCGATTTCAATCGGTCTGCAACCTGTGGGAGGGTAGGCTGAGTAGTAACAAGTCGGGGACTTGCGTTACACCACGAGGTGCGATCCATGTCACAACGCGCGATCCCGCTGCACGGCCACGGTTGGCGGCTGGGTCAGGCTCCCGCCGGGGCCGATCCGGCACGGGCAGCCTGGGCCGAACTGGAACGGGTGACCGAATGGCTGCCCGCCACCGTCCCCGGCAACGTCCGTGCCGACCTGGTGCGGGCCGGGCGGTTGCCCGACTTGACCTGGGGCCGGAACGCGGCGGACGCCGCCTGGGTGGACGACCACTGCTGGTGGCTGGTCCGCGACTTTGCCTGCGCCCCGGCTCCGGGGGAGCGCGTCCACCTGGTCCTGCGCGGAGTGGACTATATCGGCGACCTGTTCCTCAACGGCCGTTTTCTGGGACGGCACGAAGGGATGTTCTCCCCCCAGGTCCACGATGTGACCGACCTGCTGACCGGCGACGACCGGCTGGCGGTGCGCATCCTGGGCAACCGCTGGCTGCCCCGCGACCGGAGCGGCCTCCGGCTCAAACTCCTGAACCGCCTGGAAGAACGCCTCAACCACATGCCCGGCCTCTTTCCCGACCGCCGCGACACCCTCAAATGCCAGATGGGGTTCGGCTGGGATTTCGCCCCGCCCCTGCGGACGCTGGGCATCTGGGACGATGTGTACCTGCTGCGCAGCGGCGACGCCTTCCTCCGCGACCTCGTCGTCCGCTCCGAAGTGGCGGAGACGCGGGCGGCGTTGACCCTGACCGTGGAGATAGATGCCCGGCGGGGCGGCCCGGCGCAGCTGCGCGTTACCCTGACCGGGCGGACCTTTGAAGCCGCGCCCCTCACCGTGGAACGGTCCATCCTGCTGCCCCCCGGTCCGAGTCGGCACACCCTGGCCCTCACCATCCCCCGGCCGCGCCTGTGGCAACCGTGGGACCAGGGGGAGCCGCACCTGTACGACTTGGAGGTGCAGGTCCGGCGCGGGGGGAAGCGGTCCGACGCCCTGCGGCGGGCGGTCGGATTGCGCCGCCTTGAGTGGAAAGGCAGGCAACTGTATCTCAACGGGCGGCGCGTCCCCATCCGGGGGGCCAACTGGGTTCCCGCCGACATCCTGCCGGGCCGGGTGGGGGCCGGGGACTATCGCGCCCTGCTGACCCTGGCCCGCGAGGCCAATATGAACATGCTCCGCGTCTGGGGCGGCGGTCTGCGGGAAAGACGGGCCTTTTACGACCTGTGCGACCGGCTGGGCATCCTGGTCTGGCAGGAATTCCCCTTTGCCTGCGCCTTTGTGACCCGCTATCCCCGTTCGCCTGACTATTTGCAACTGGTCGAAACGGAAGTTCGGGCCATCGTCCGCGACCTGCGCCGCCACCCCAGCATCGTCTTGTGGTGCGGCGGCAACGAATTCAACCCGGACCGCAACAAACCGCTGGTCCGCACCCTGCGTCGCGTGGTGGAGCAAGAGGACCCGACGCGGCCCTTTGTGCCCGCTTCCCCCTCGGCGGGCGACGGCCACAACTGGCAAGTCTGGCATCGTTTCTACCCTCCGGCCCGCTACCGGGAGGATACGACCCCCTTTGTCAGCGAGTTCGGCCTTCAGGCCCCGCCCGATGCAGCGGCCTTGCGGCGCTTCATCCCGCCGGAGGAGCTATGGCCGCCGGGGCCTTCCTGGACCTTTCACGGGGCGGGGTTGGCGAAACTATGGCGGTATGCCCGTCCCTTCTTGCCGGAGGGAGAACCGGACCTGGACGCTTTTGTGACCGCTGCGCAACGGGCGCAGGCGTGGGGCTTGCAGATTGCCGTTGAGCACTATCGGCGCAACGGGACGGGGGTGCTGCTGTGGCAATTCAACGAACCGTGGTCGGCCATCTCCTGGGCCATCCTGACCTACGAACGGCGGCCCAAGCCTGCCTATCACCTGGTGCAGCGGCTGTTCGCGCCGCTGCTGGTCGGCGCAGACTATACCCTGCAGCCCTACCGCTCCGGCGACCCCTTTGCGGCGGACATCTGGCTGATCAACGACCTTCCCCGCGCCTTTCCCGCCTGCACGCTGACGGTGACGTTGTGGGATGCCCGGGGGCAGGCGGCCCGGCAGATGACGCAGGCGGTGGATGTCGCTGCGCAAGAAAGAAGGACGGTTGCCCGTTTTACCTTTCCCTTGCCGCCGGGGGACCGCTGGCGGCTGACCTGTCGCTTGGAACGGAAAGGCCGAACGCTGACGGCCAACGAGTACGACCTGGCGGTCTATGACGACGACGGGCCGTCGTGGTGGCAGCGGTTGATCCATCGCCTGGCGGATATTGTGACCTGAAGGCCGTCGCTACAGGCGGGCAGCGTAGGTGGACGCCCGGCCACAGGCTCCGAAGGGGCGGCTTGCGCGAGCCGGAGACTTGTTCGCAATGCACTTGCCCTACCCTCGCAACCACGCCCTTGTCCATTTCGTAAGGGTAGTGTATAATGGGCAAAGAAAGTAAGGAGGTGAAAAGGATGAACGATCTGCGAGAAACCATCGGCTCGGTTCTCGGCGAAGGCGGGGAGGGCTTACGAGAGGTTGTGGAATCCCACCTGGGCGCGTTGGAAAACCTGGTCAAACAGATCCCCGGTTACAAAGGCTACAAGGAAAAGGAACTGCGCCGCGAGGCAGACAGGCTGCTACGGATGGAGGTCGCCGGGAAGCTAGATGACCAACGCAAGCGACTGGCCGAACTGCAGAACCAGCTCATCAGCCTGGCCCAGATTGAATTTCTGGACGACCTGGAACGGGCGGTGATGAAACTGCAACTGCTCATTGACCGCATCAAGACGGCTTCCTACGGCTATGCCGGCCTGTTTGATGCCGTCAAGGTCAAGGAGGAACAGTTGGACGCCTTGTATGAATTTGACAACGAGATGCTCAACTTTGTGAGCGAAATTGCTGCCGGTGTAGATCGGGTTAGCTCGGCCATTGCCGCTCAGGAAGGCGTCAGCGGGGCCATTGCCGACCTGGTCAACACCGTGGCCGAGGCCAACACCACCTTTGGCCATCGTGAAGAGGCGATCTTGCAAGCCGGTGTTTATGACTAACAAGGAGGGGGAAAATGGCCAGGATAATTGATGTCATTGAAGTACCCAACCAGCAGAAGAACGAAATGGTCCGCAGGGTGCCCGAATACGGCTCCGGCGATTTCCGATTCGGCTCTCAGGTGATCGTGCGCGAGTACCAACAGGCGGTCTTTTTCCGGGACGGCAAAGCATACGATACTTTCGGGCCGGGCCGTCACACCATCACCACCGCCAATGCCCCACTGCTGACCGATCTGATCGGCAAGGCCACCGATGACAAAACCATTTTTACGGCCGAAGTCTATTTCGTCAACATGCGCGAGTTCCTTGACCTCAAGTGGGGAACCGCCGAACCGATTCCCTTGCGCGATGCGGACCTGGGGCTGGTGCGGCTCCGGGCCTTTGGAACCTACTCTATTCAGGTGCAAGACCCGGCCCTCTTTGTCACCAAAATCGTCGGCGCACAGGGCATCTACCAGACCAAGCAGATCACCGGCTTTTTACGGGGCATCATCGTTGCCAAGCTGACCGATCTGCTGGGGGAGATGGGCCGGGGCCTGTTTGACCTACCGGCCCTGTACGATGAGATCGGCGCCGGGGCCAAAGCCAAAGTACAGGACGACTTTGCCAATCTGGGCATTCAGCTCAAAACCCTCTACGTCAGCTCCATCAGCCCCACGGAGGAAACGGCCAAAGCCATTGACGAGCGGGCCTCCATGGGGGCCATCGGCGACATGCAGGCATATATGCAGTTCCAAATGGCACGGGGCATCCGGGACGCAGCCCAAGCCGGTGGGGGTGGCGCGGCGGGCACAGGCGTAAGTCTCGGCGCCGGTCTGGGCATGGGAACGGCCATGGCCCAGATGATGAGTCAGGCTGCGGGCACTGCCCAGCGAGCACCGGCGGCTGCCGCCCCCGTCGCTCCCACCGTGCCCGAAATTATGACCCTCTCCGAGGCGGCGGCTTATATCCGCGTGGGAGAAGAGGATGTGCTGTCCCTCATCCGGTCGGGTGAGCTAAAGGCCAAAAAGATCGGCTCCAGCTACCGGATCAGCAAACGGGCCATAGACGAATATCTGTCCAGCTGAGAAGCCGAAGCGTTATCGCGGGGACCATCTCCCCGTCAATGCCGCATCCAGGCATTGTTCCAGGGAGCCAAAGCGGACGGCCAGGCCGCTGTGCGACGGCGTGTAAAAGGCCATTTTGGCCGAGTTGGTGGCCAGGGTGCGATAGCCCAACCCGGCCACCGGCGCGACGACCAGGCAGGTATCGGCCACGACCCGCCCTCCGGCGGCTTCTATGCGGGCCACCAGCCCTGCCGCTTCCGCCGCCTGTCGCGTGGCCCGCGCCGTCGTGACCCACAGGTCGGCCCGCAGCCGCCGCCCTTCCACAAAATCGGCCACCGCTTCAATTTCGGCCAGGGAGGCGTGGGGACAACCGATGCTCACCAGGTCCACCTCCTCCACCGGAGCGTTGAGGGCGGCGTAGGCGGGCGTCAGGTCATCAATCATCAGCCGTTCGGCGTCGGGCCGGATGATGTCTCGGCGTTGCGCCTCCGGTGTCAGCCCTTCAACGTGATAGAGGGCCACCGCGCCGCCGGCGGCCAGGGCCGCCCCCAGGGTTTTCAAGGAGCGGCGCGCGATCTCCGATGACCGAGACCCGAACCGAAAATAGGGGACGCCGTTCCGCAGCCTCCGCCCGACCAGGTAGCCCAGGGCACCCAGGTCGGCTGCGGAGGCGATGGGGCAGCGCACGTCCACAACCGCCGTGGCCCGGCGGTTTTCTTCCAGGTGCAGGCCGTAGCGGGCCGTGCGCCCGGTGATGGCCGCCGCCAGCGCGCCGGGGCCGCCTTCCCGGTTGGTGCGCGCCCCCAGCACGGAATTGACATAACTCACCGCCGACGATTCGGCCCAGGCCAGGTGTTGCCCCTGCCGGGGGGCATAGCCGACGAGATAGGGGGTGCAGGTGCAGGTCGGGGTGATGCCCAGGCGGGTGTAGGCGGCAATGACCGCCTGCTGCTGCCGGGCGAATTCTGCGGGGATGCCCAGTTCGCGCCAGGCTTGCAGGTCCATGCCCGCCGGGTTGAGGGTGGCCGGGACCCGCGCCCGCGCTCCCTGCTCGGCCCATTCCTGCAGGAATTGAAGACCGGCTTGCCCCAGGTTCTTGTAGCTCACCCCGCTGACCTGGACGCTTGCGACGGGGACCAGATCCGCCGCGCCGTAGATGCGGCCCAGGGCGACGACGATCTCCATCGCCTTTTGCACGCCCGGCCCGGCCTCCCCGGCCAGCATTGCCTTTTCCTCCGCCGTCAGCCGCAAACTCATTGCCACACCTCCGGGTAGTGTGCCCGCAGCCACTCCCGCGCCGCCCGCCCCCGGTCGTCGGACAGCCCCTCGAGCCGCGCCCGCAAGGCGGCCCGCTCGGCCCCCACGTCCACGCCCAAAGAAGCGGCCAGCCCCTTTTCTTCCACCAACCGCAGCAGGTCAAAGAGATGACCAAAGGGATAACCCAGGGGAGGCAGCGCGTCCACGGCGGCCAGCAGCGTTTCCCGGGCACGGGTAAAGTGGTGGGCGGCCCGGTCCACCTGCCCCTGGGCCACGGCGATCTCGACGCACAGGCGGTGGCTTTTGCCCAGGTGGTTGAGGGCAAAGGCGCGGGCTTCGGCCCCCATGGGCGGGCGGTAGAGGTCGCGGCCTGCCTCCTGGTGGGCGATGGCCGTTTCCAGCCAGCGGCGGGCCGGTTCCCACTGCCCGCGCGCCATCTCAATCTCGGCCAGGCGGTTGCAGACGTAGCCGTATTCGGCCAGGTCGGTGGGGCGTCGGGCCAGCCATTCCCGATCCAGCTTCCCCTCTTCGTCCAGGATGCAACGGGAAAGGTGGTTTTCGGCCCATTCATATTCGGCCAGGTCCAGCACCACCGCCCCGTCGCCGGAGATGCGGCGGAAGGCGTCCAGGCGGGCCTGGGCCACCGAAAGGTAGCAGCGGGCCAGGTCCCCGGCGATCTCTTTGGGGTGGACCGGTGGTTCTTCCCAGCCGCCCTGGGCCAAGCGGTGATAGGCCCGGCGGTATGCCTGGAGGGCCAGGTCCCACTTTTCCAGCTCGTAGAGGGTGTTGCCCAGGTGCAGCCAACGCCGGGCGGGGACCGGCAAGCCGATCTCTTCCAGCAGTTGCAACAGGTTGTGAAGGTTGTAGAGCTGCTGGCGTTCCTGGGGGGAGGTCTGGCTCCACAGCTGCGCCCCTAACCGCCCGGCGCGCAGGTCGTCGCCCCGCTCGCGCATTTCGGCCAGCAGCGGCAGGCGGATCCGCTCCGCTGCCGCATCCGCCGCCGCTACCAACGCTTCTACCGGGGCGCGGAGGCGGTCCCGCTCCGCCCCTAATCCTTCCAGGATGACCGGCAACCGGCGGCGGCGGGCGGCCCAGCGGGAAGCCGTCTCTTGGGCCTGGGCCATAAACTGCCGGACCTGCACCGGACCGGCCAGGGGCAGGATCAGGAGCCGCTGTCGCCGCCAGTATTGGAGCACGTAAGGGTTGACGCTCCGTTCCAGGAGGATGGCATAGGCGTACCGCCGGAAGGAGCCGAGGACCTGCTGGACGATGCGGTAGATGTTGCGAAAGTTGGGGTCGCGCAGGCTAAAGCCGACAAAGAGAAAGGTGCGCGTCGCCAGGAGCGATTGCAGGTAGGTGATGATGGCCGGGTGACGGCGGTCGTAGGCGTCATAATCTTCGCGGGTGACGACCAGGGAATGGGGCCGGGAGACGCAGCCGTGCATTTTGACCAGGGTGGTGCGGCTGTGTTCGGCGACGCGGCCCACTTGGGTATCCTCTACGATAATGTCCACCTCGCGGCCCTGGGCGGCCAACGCCCGCTCCAGGAGACGGTCGTAGTTGGTGGTAAAGATCACGTCCCAGGGGAAGCGGGCCAGGATGCGTTGCAGGGCCGTGGGTGCGGCAGGCGCGCCAAAGAGCCGGACCAGGTGGGCTTCCAGGGCGGCCCGTCCCCGCGCCTCAACATACCACTGGGGCAGGTCCAGGGAGTCCACCCCGGCGGTGGGCAAGCCCGCTTCGGCGGCCAATTCTTGGAGGAGTTGCTTCCAGGTAGGGTAGCGGCCCTGGGAGGTCCCGGCCCCGCAAAAGAGCACGGCGTTGCCCGCGCTCATTTCTTGCAACAGGAATTCATGGGTGCGCAGCAGGTCGGCGACGCCGGTACCCCCTCCGCTTGTGGTTTTGGGATCGTTCACCGCCTTGCCAAAGGGCTGCATTTCAGGATGATTCGGTGCGCAGGCGCACGATGAGCACTTCTAGCGCGACAAAGATCAAAATGGTGATCACGGCAAAGGCCGCGTTGAAGGCCCGGTTCATTTGGAGCCAGGCCCAGCTTGCTACACACACACCGGCCCAGGCCCCGTGGCGCAAGGCCCGCCACGGGTCGCGGGCGGTGATCACCGGGGCAAAGCGTCGGTTCAAATAGGCCGCCGCCGGGGCTACCGTGCCGGTGATGGCCAAAAAGAGAAGGGCAAAAAACAAGGGCAAGGCTCCTCCCTCGTCGGGGGCGATCTTGCCCGTCAACTCGTATAGCCCCCACCAGCCGACCACGGCAGCAAAGATGGAGCTGACGGTGAGGAGCTTGCCGCGCATTTTCCCTCCTTCCCGCTTCAATTATACCCGAAAACGGCCCGAATGACAACGGCGGCGTCCCGAATCCGCAAGGCAGATGCCTTTGCGAGATTCCACACCGCAGGTGGAGTGCGCCGAGGGCGGGTTGATCTTGCGATTTCTCCGCGCCTCGGCGTTTCTGCGGTAAAGCCGACATCGGGATAAATCCGCGGGGCAGGTGTATTGCAAAATCGTGGGCTTGCAGTCCCGGCAGTTTACAGGGGCAACATTTGGTCAGAAGAAGGTTTCCAGGATTTCCTCGGCGTACTGCATCAACACCGCGATCCGATCCGGCGGTGTGCCTTTGCTTTCCAGGTAGCGGCGCAGCAGCTGGGCCGGGGTCAACTCCTCCGGCGATTCGCCGCCCAGCCGCTGGCGGTAGGTTCGCTCAACCTCAACGTTGATGCCCGCCACATAGTAAGCCGCCTCCAGTGCCCGACGGACATCGGCGTCTCGCACCAAGCCCTCCTGTTCCGGCCTGGCGCGGATGATGACGCGCACCACCGCGTCGGCGATCTCTTGCCCGGCGATGGCTTTTAGCAGGGCAGGCAGAGGGTCGCTTTCGTCGCGCACGTCGGCGCGGATGGTGACGAACCGGCGGCTGTTCACCCGTTGGAAACGCCATTCGGCCCGGCCCCGTTGCACTTCTGCAATGACAAAGCCTTTTGGTTCCCCTTCTTCGCCAAAGTCAATGCGCTCCAGGCTGCCGCAATAGACGATGGGCGGCGATTGCCCTCGGTTCAGTTCCTGGTGACGGTGGATGTGGCCCAGGGCCACATAATCCCAGGTGGGGTCGGCCAGGATGCTTTTGAGCACGACCACATCACGACCTAGCATCACCGTCCGTTCGGAGCCGTATTGGGCCTCGGAGACGCTAAAATGGCCCAGCAACACGGCGGGCAGGGCAGGGTCTACCTGCTCGGCCAGGGCGCGGATGTTGTCGGCCATCAGGTCCTGTACCAGTGCATCCAGCTCGGCGATGGTTTTGTCTTTGTACTCTTCGTGGGCCAGGAGCCGCTGACGGAGGGGGTAGGGGACCGTGGCAACCTGGATCGTTTCCCCTCGGCGGGTAGTGATGCGGTGCAGCCGCTCGGAGGAGGCGACCAAGACGTTGGGCACGTCCAGGGTGCGAAAAACCTCCACGCTGGAGGCGCGTCGTTCCTGGGCGGGCAGGTCGTGGTTGCCCAAGAGCAGGATGACGGGGATGCCCCCATCGGCCAGGCGTTTGATCCGCCGGGCGAATTCGCGGCGGTAGGTGGAGTTGGGATCGCGGCTTTTGTAGGCGTCTCCGGCGAAAAGGAACAGGTCTATTTCATTCTCCAGGGCGTAATCCACCACTTCGCTCAGCCGCCGGAGGAAATCCATGACGCGGCCGTTGAGGCCGGTGGCCGGGTCCAGACGCCCATAGTTTTCCATGCCGATATGGAGATCGCCGGTATGCAAGATACGGATGCCGGTCGCCATCGGTCCGATAGTCTCCTCGTTCAGCCATAGAGTGTGGTCCGCGCCGCGCCGGGGTCGGAGGCCGAAACGGCGTCTACCCCAAGCCGTCGTGCTTCCCGATAATCGCCGGTGAATAGGTTGACCAAGCAGGTGGCAAACCCCGCTCCTTGCAGTCGGGCTACCGTCGGGCGGTCCACGTGGGGCCAATAGACGACGATCCAACGGGCGTTGGTGTGGCGGACCGCGCCCACCGGGTCGGCTACCCGCTGGCGCAGGTTGACGGCCAGGGGAATATCGGGGCGTCGGGCATGGATGCGGGCCAGGGCCACCTGGTCCCAGCTGGAGATGATGACCTGTTCGGCCATGTCCGCCTTTGCGATCAGGTCCAGGGCCGTCATCTCCAGGCGGTCGTCATCGGGGTCCTGAAAGCCGTGTTTGAGGTCCACCCAAAGGGCCACCCGCCCTCGCGCCCAGCGCAGCACCTCTGCCAGGCGTGGGATGCGCTCCCCGGCAAAGTGGGGACCGAACCGGCGGCCCACGTCCAGGCGGCTCAGCTCCTCCCAGGTCAGGTCCCGCACCCAGCGCGGGTCGCCCAGCCGGAAGAGGGTGAAATCGTGGTAGACGACGGCTTCCCCATCGCGGCTGAGTTGAACGTCCAGCTCCAGCAGGTCGGCCCCGGCCTCATATCCTGCCCGGAAGGCAGCCCAGGTGTTTTCCGGAGCCAACGCCTCGGCCCCCCGATGGCCGACGATGAGGATGCGGTCCACGTTCACGGCGCCCAGTCAATCCGCTCGTGTTGCCAATCAAAGGCCAAGCCTCCGCCCCCGATCTCAAACAGTTTGCGCCGCCGGGAACCGTCGGGGTTCATGGCCCAAATGGCCCAAGCCCCGCCCTGGTTGGAGACAAAAGCGATGGTTTTGCCGTCGGGTGACCAGGTGGGCAGGCCGTCAATGGCCGCATTTTTGGTCAGGCGTTTCAACCCACTGCCGTCGGCGTTGATGATATAGATCTCCCAGTTGCCGTCCCGGTCGGACATGAAGGCGATTCGGTTGCCGTAGGCCGCCGGTGCGGTATCCGATTTGACATCGGTGAGTTGCTTGAAGGGCTGAGGGCCGGGGTCTGCCGACATGATGAACAGGCCGCAAGGGGCGGGTTCCACGGTGAGGTCGCAGCCGGAATACACGATCCGGTTGTCACCGGTCCAGGCGGGATATTCGCCGCGCACGTCGTCGGGGCCAAAGTTGAGGGGACGGCCCTCCGCTTTGCCCCCGGTGAAGGGGACCTTGTCAATGATGTACACCCGCGACTGTTTGTCACCGTGGCGGGTGGAGCTGAACACCAGGCTTTTGCCGTCGGGTGACCAGCAGGGCAGGCCGTCTTCAATGAAATTGGTGATCTCGCGGAGTTCGCTGCCGTCAGGCCGGACGATGAACAGGTTCATGTGATCGGGCTGCTCACCGTTGACGGCCAGCCATTGCCCATCCGGGCTGAAGGCCGGTTGGTGCATCTGGGCGACGACCAGGTGTCGCCCGCTGCCGTCTTTGGCCTGGGCGACGTAGGTGTCGTAGGCCCTTGTTTGGGCGTTCCATACGGGGAAGGCGATGCGCCCTTTGATGGCAGCCGCGGGGGCCGGTTTTTTGGTCGGTTTGGGCGTTGGCCGGGGGGTTCCCTCTCCGCCGGATGCCGCTTTGGGTGTGGGGGAGGCGGTGGCCGTCGGCGCGGTTCCGGTGCAGATGTCTCTTCCTTCCTGGGCCAGGGGGTGGTTGGCGTCCAGGGCCAGGGCTTGTTCGTAATAGGTTTTGGCTTCGTCACAGCGGCCCTGCTGGGCCAGAGCCGCGGCCATGCCGCCCAAAGTGTCCGCATCCTCTGCACCGAGGGCCACGGCCTGTTGGAAGGAGGCTTTGGCCTGGTCGTACTGCCCCAGGTCGTAATAGGCCCGACCGATGGCGGTGTAGGTCACGGCTTCGGGGCGGATGCCCAAGGCGTCTTGGAAGGCAAGGATGGCGGTGGTGTAGTCTTCCGCTTCGTAAAGGAGCACACCTAGATCGTGGCGTCGCAACCACAACTCCGGTTCCAACCCGGCGGCGATCTGCAGCTCACCGGCGGCGCGGCCCATGTCGTTTTCGGCCAGGTGGTAGAGCCAGCCCCGGACGCGGTGGGCTTCGGCGTTGTTGATGTCTTGGACCAACGCCAGGTCGGCTTCGTCCACCGCTGCTTGGATCTGGCCGTTGGCTATGTAGGCTTCGGCCAAGATGGCATGGGTCAACGCGCTGTTGGCATCCAGCTCAACGGCTTGGCGGGCGGTGGTCAGGGCACGTTCCAGATCGCCGGTTTCAATGTAGGCGCGGGCCAAGACGGCCATTGCATCGGCGTTCATGGGGTCCAATTCGACGGCCCGCTCCGCGTGGGGCAAAGCCTCTACCGCCCTGTTGTCGTAGATCAAGGCCCAGGCCCAGCCGATTTGGGGGCGGGCGTCGTCGGGCAAGCGGTTGCTCAGATCTTCGTAGATGAGGATGGCATCTTCAAATTTGCTGCGGCGGGTCAATGCGTCGGCTTGCACCAACAGGTCGTTGACTTCCTGTGTACCCGGCGCGCCGGAGGGCGGGGCGGGCGAGGCGGCGGTCGGAGCGGCTGTGGCAGGCGTCCCAACGGCTGTGGGGGCAGGGCCGGTTGTGGCGACGGGCATGGCGGTCGCCGTGGGCGGGTTGATGAGGCCGATCTGTTCGTAGAGATCGGGTTTGAGGAAGTAGATGCCCACCGCCACGGCTGCGAGTACCAATGCACCTGCCACCAGAAGCAGGCCGATGATGATGCCTGCGCCCCGCCCCTTTGCAGCGGGCGGGGTGGGGGCAACTTGGGTTGCCTGCACGGCAGGTGGCGGGCTGAGGGATGTGACCGTGTCCTGTACCGATTTGCCCGGTTCTTGGTAGATCAGTTCGGTATCGCCGAGGCCGATCCGCTCGCCGTGACGCAGGATGTGGGATTCGGTGATGCGGACGCCGTTGACCCGTGTGCCGTTTGCGCTGCCCAAATCGGTGAGGACAAAGACTCCCCCTTCCAACTTGATGCGGGCGTGGTGGCGGGAGACTTTGGGATCCAGCAGTTCCAGGTCGTTGTCTTCCGCCCGACCGATGGTCAGATCGCCTTTGAGCTCAATCTCTTTGATCACCCGTCCCCCGGCTTTGACGGTCAGGCGGGGGAAGAGGGGTTTTTCAACCAGCGTGATTTCATTCGTCATGGCCCGCTCCTCTGTGAATTTCAAGGGGAATTATAGCATGGAACCGGTCTCCGGACAAAGTTGGGGAAGGTATAAACGCGGGGCGCCCATCGGCAGACTCTGTCCCTGTTTGCCCCGGTGTGTCGTCTCCGTCACTTGCCAAAACCGCTCCATCGTGGTAGGATGGGCACATCGCTTTTGGAGGAGCGTCGCGATCATGACCGCCGACATCGCGTTGATGCTCATCATCCTGGCCGCTGCCATCTTTTTGTTTGTCGTAGATTGGCTACGGGTGGACGTTGTTGCCATCTTGATCCTGTTGGCTTTGATCCTGACCGGTCTCATCACCCCCGAAGAGGCTTTTTCCGGCTTTGCCAGCCCGGCGGTGATTACCGTTTGGGCCATCTTTATCGTCAGCGGTGGCCTTTTTTACACCGGTGTCGCCAACCTGGTGGGCGACCGCTTGTTCAAGCTGGCGGGCAACAGTCAATCGCGTCTCATCGCCTTGCTGATGACGACGGTAGGGTTGATGTCCGGCGTGATGAACAATGTAGGGGCCACGGCGGTACTGATGCCTGCCGTCGTCACCGCATCGCGCAAGGCAAAGGTCAACGCTTCCCGTCTGTTGATGCCCCTGGCCTTTGGCTCGTTGCTGGGTGGCATGACGACCCTCATCAGTACGCCGCCCAACATCCTGGTCAGCGACGCCTTGCGGTCCGCCGGGCTGGAGCCTTTCGGCCTCCTTGATTTCGCGCCGGTGGGCCTGACCGCCCTGGTCGTCGGCGTGCTCTACATGGCCCTGGTCGGCTACCGTCTGCTGGCGGACCGCCCGGTGGCGGAACATCTGGCCCAAGCGGCCGGTCCCGACGCCGAGTTGGTAGACCTCTATCGGCTGGGGGAACGTCTCTTCCGCGCCCGTGTCCCTGCCGGTTCTCCTCTCATCGGCAAGAGGTTGGCCGAAAGCGGCCTGCGCGAGGATTTCGGCCTTTCGGCCATTGCCCTCAAGCGCAAAGGGCAGTCTACCATGAACCTGAACCTGGACAAGGACACGGTTCTGCGCCGGGGCGATGAGCTCCTCATTGAGGGCATGGTGGACAACCTGGTTTGGGCACAGGAGACGGGCCGCCTAGATGTCCAGCCGGAGGTGGGCATCCACGACCGGGACCTGCAATCGGAAGTGGTGGGTATTGCCGAGGTGTTGCTTTCTCCCCATTCCCGGCTGCCGGGCAAGACGCTGGCCGACATCCACTTCCGGGAAAAGTTCAATCTGACGGTCTTGGCCATTCTGCGCGACGGCAAGCCGACCCGTACCGGCCTGGCCGACATTCCCTTGCGCTTCGGCGATACGCTGCTGGTCCAGGGACCGCGCCAAAAGATCCGTATTCTGCAGCACGACCCCGACTTTGTCGTCCTCAGCGATGTGGGGAACGGCCAACGGTTGCGCTTCCACAAGGCTCCTCTGGCCGCCGGGCTGCTGCTGGTGATGTTGGTCCCTGTGGTCATCGGCTGGCTGCCCATCACCGCCTCGGCTTTGCTCGCCGGGATGTTGATGGTCGTCACCGGCTGCCTGACCATGGACGAAGCCTATCATTCCATAGAATGGAAGGCGGTCTTTTTGGTGGCCGGCACTTTGCCCTTGGGGATCGCGATGGAAAAGACGGGCACCGCTGCTTTCTTGGCCGATCTTGTGGTGGACCGGGTAGGGGGGCTGGGACCTATGGCCCTGCTGGCCGGGTTCTACATCCTCGCCAACCTGTTGACCCAGTTTATGTCCAACGCCGCCAGCACGGTGCTTCTCATGCCCATTGTGTTGGGCACGGCCCAGCAGATCGGTGCGCCGCCTCATGCTTTGCTGATGGATGTGGCCGTAGCCTCCTCGGCCAGTTTCCTGACGCCCGTCGCCCACCAATCCAATGTGTTGGTCATGGGGCCGGGCGGTTATCGCTTCGGCGACTATCTGAAAGTCGGCCTCCCGCTGGACCTGCTGGTCTTTGCGGTGACCATGGTCATCTTGCCTTTGGTCTGGCCCTGGCCTTGACCCGGAGATGGAAGATACGGGAAGTGGGAAATGGAACATATTTTCGGTTTTAAACGCCTTTGCCAAGTTTCTACTTTCATGATATAATAGCCTTGCCGTCAGAACCGAGACATTGCGACCTCACGAACAACCGAAAAAAGGAGGATTCTATGGCCGAGCAGGTGTGTTGTGTATGCCAACGGCCGGTCAGAGCAGATGCACCGCGGCTGGGCAAGCGACTCTACTGTGAGGAACACTATGCCAAAGTGCTCCACGACCGCAAGAGCGTCTGGCGGTCTGGGATCGTCACCATCGCCCTCTTGGTGATTTTCGCCGTCGTCGGCGTCATCCTGGCCGGGATCGTCAAACCTCTCTTGGAAGGCACTGCCCTTCTCCTTATGGGCATCATCCTGGCCGTCATCCCGGCGGCTCTGTGGCTCATCTTTTTCTACCTACAAGACCTGCTGGAACCGGAACCCAAACCCTACGTCATCGGCGTCTTTATCATCGGCGCCCTCCTGGCAAGTGCCGTCGGTATCCCCGTGGTCCGTGATCTATTCCGCGTCCAGGAATGGGTGGGGTATAGCTGGGTGACGAACCTGCTCGGTTCCATCCTGGTCATCGGTTTTGTCCAAGAATTCCTCAAATACGCCGCCGTGCGCTACAGCGTCTACATGCTGCCGGAGTTTGACGAGCGCATGGACGGCATCCTCTACGGCACGGCTGCCGGTCTGGGGTACGCCACCCTGCTCAACATCCACTACGTTGTGGATAGCGGCGGCGTCGATTTGCAGATCGGCATAGTGCGCATCGTCATCACCGCCCTGGCCCAGGCCAGCTTCGCCGGTATCAGCGGCTATTTCCTGGGCCGCGCCAAATTTGAGGAGGAGCCGGTCTGGTGGCTTCCCCTGGGGCTAACCATTGCCGCCGTGCTCAACGGGCTGTTTACGGTCATCCTGGGCGGAATGATACGCACACCGGCCATGATCACCGGCAAGGCGGCAGCTCCGTGGTGGGGGCTGCTGTGGGCAACGCTGGTCGCCGTGGGAACCCTGGGCATCCTGCTCTACCTGATGCGGCGTGCCAACCGCTTGACCCTGGCTAACGCACCGAGCGCGTAGAGAAAGGAGAGAACCATGGCAACGAAACGACCCCGGCGCACACCGCGCGACCGTTGGGCCGATTGGGCCGTCATCGGCACCGTGGCCCTGGCCTTGCTCCTGGGCTGGGGAGTCAAAGCCCTGGCCGGGAGCGGATACACCACCTATACCGACGCCGCAACCGGCCTGACCGTCCGCTACCCCGAACGTTGGCTGCTTCTCCAGGATGAGAACCTCCTCTTCCAAGCCATAGACCCCGATTCGGGCGAGTACAAAACCACGTACCAAGTCGCCCTCTGGCCCGCAGCCGCGGGCGAGCCGATTACTGCCACCCTCTCACAAGTGCTCAACAATGCCTCCATGGCCAGAGCGCAACAGAACACTGCCTATCGCCTCTTTGACCTGATGGAAGGGGACCTTCTCGACGGTCTGCCCACTATGGAAGCAACATACGTCTTTGTAGACGAAAGCGACGATCTTTTTACCCAACACATGCCCGTCGTTGTCTTGGGTATGGACATTGCCCTCGAACGGGATGGCCAAGTATACGTCTTCACCTTGCTGGCCGCCGAAGACAACTTTGCCGCTGCCGAAAAACCTTTCCGCCGTTTCGTCAAAACGGCTACCTACGGAGGGGGTGAACGATGAAACCCATCAGGAGACTCCTGAGCATCCCATTGATCCTGATTCTGTTGTTGGCCGGTTTGGGGTCGGCTCCCCAAGCCCTGGACCGACAAACGCGTCTGGATGTCATGTCGGCGGTCGTCCAGATCGGCTGGGTTTCCGTGGAAAACAACAAGCTTTACAACGTCGGCGTCGGCTCCGGAACCATCATCTCCCCCGACGGCCTGATCCTGACCAACTGCCACGTCGCCGATCCGATCCTGTACGGCATCCCCAAAGACGAACTGCCCCCCATAGACTTTCTCAGCGTAGCCCTCACCGTGCGCTCTGACCAACCGCCCCAGGTGGCCTACCTGGCCGAAGTCGCCGCCGCCGATCCCTATCTGGACCTGGCGGTGATCCGCATCACCCGCAAACTGGATGGCCGTCCCGTCAACACCGAAGACCTGAACCTCCCTTACGTTCCACTGGGCGATTCCGATTCGGTTGAAGTCGGCGATGAAGTGAACATCTTTGGCTATCCCGGCATCGGGGGCGAAACGGTTACATTCACCAAAGGCGTGGTCGCCGGATTCTCCCTAGACGCGGCCATCGAGGGCCGGGCCTGGATCAAAACCGATGCCACCATCGCCGGTGGTAACAGCGGCGGCACCGCCGTAGATGCCGACGGAAACCTCATCGGCATACCCACACGGGCCGGGGCAGGGGGCGGCCAAGACTATGTAGACTGCCGCCGCCTGGCAGATACCAACGGCGACGGTCGCATAGACAACGCCGATACCTGTATTCCCGTCGGCGGCTTTATCAACGCCCTGCGTCCCCTCAACCTGGCCATTCCCCTGATCGAAGCCGCCCGCTTGGGCGTGAACTACCAGGGTAAGAGCAGCAGCCCCGTGGGCACAACACCAACCGGCAGGCCCCAAATCAGCAACCTCTTTTTCGCCCCGGCCATCAACACATTCAACCAACCGACCACGGTTATTACCAGCCTCCCCTCCGGCGCACGCAGCCTGTACCTCTTTTTTGACTACCGGAACATGCCCTCCGATGCCATCTTTGAAATGAAAACCACCATCAACGGCCAAGAAGCCCCTGCTTGGGGGCTATCCGCCGGGCCATGGGGCGGCGGCGAGGCAGGAACATGGTGGCTCGGTTGGAACGATGCGACCTTTGTGGACGGGACTTATCGCTTTTCCCTGTACGTCAACGGCGACAAACTGGCCGAAACCTCCATCCGCGTGGGGGGGCGGCCCCAAAACACCCCTAGCTTCTCCGACCTGATCTTCACCCTGGAAAAGAACGACCGCGACGAACCCGGTATGCCGACGGTCCTGGTCCCCGCCGGAACCACACTCCTGTACGCCTTTTTCAACTACGACAACATGCGCAACGGCACACCCTGGACCCTTACCTGGTTCAAAGACGGACGCGAAACCCTGACACGGGACCTGGTGTGGGATAGCGGACGCAACGGGTACTACTGGTTTGAGCTGCGCAGCCGCTCCGGTTTGGAAGCCGGGGCCTACCGCCTGGAACTGCGCATTGACGGCCAATTGGCGGCCCTTTCCAACTTTTGGGTGACGGGGACCCAGGGCGCCGCCGCCCACTTTGACCCCATCATCTTTGCCGAAGGTGTAGATCGGCGAGGACAACCGGTAGGGATCGCCCGGAGATTTGCTTCCGGTTTGGAAGAACTCCACGCCTTTTCCGACTACGAAGGCATGGAGGATGACCTAGATGTCGTCGTCAACTGGTACGTCAACGGCCAAAAAGTGATAGAAGCCCCCTTCCAATGGCAAGGCGGCGACTCCGGGACATGGCACGATTACCTGTACTCCTCAAGCGGTGCCCTGCCCGACGGCGAATACCAGGTGGAGATCGTAGTCGAAGAGCAGGTACTCCAAAGCGGGAGCGCGATTGTGGGAAGCGGTTCCCCGCCGCCCACGCGCACGGAAACCGGCCCCCAAGACGGCGTCCAAATAGAGGGCACGATTACCGACATGGACACCGGGAGACCCATCGCCGGGGCCGTGTTCCTGGTGCTGCAACCGGGCATCTCCGTCCGTGAATTCCAGTGGACCGATGCCGAAATCTACACCGCCGCCAAAGCGGACCGCAACGGCTTCTACCGGCTGCCCGACCTGCTCGTGCGAGGGGAATGCTACAGCATGATCATCGGTGCCAGCAACTATTGGACCTACACCGAAGACGACGTATGCATCGGCGAAAACGCCCCTTCGCTCATTGACCTGCCCGTCCGCTTGGAAAGAAAATAGCAAAACCGAGCCGGAGCCGACAGATGCGGAGCCGAGATGCCGACCTTCTCGGCTCCGTTTGATTTGACAATTGAGTCGGGTTAGAGTAGAATGAACGCCGGGCATTCCTTGAAAATAATGCGGGCCGTCCACGAAGCGGGCGCGAATACCCGAATGCACGAATACGCCCGGCCACAGGCCCGAAAGGAGCGACTTGAATCGCCACCGCCCCCGGCGGCTCTTGGCGGTGAGTCGGGGATCGGTCCGCTTCCTCGTAGCGGTTGAAACCGCACCTGGCGGGCCGTTGGCCGACCGCACGCCTGTGCGTGCGCGCCTGCCATGCAGGCGGAAGCGGGAGCGTCCGCGTAGGCGGACGCCCGGCCACAGGCCCGAAAGGAGCGACTTGAGTCGCCACCGCCTTCTTACAAAATGGGTGCTCTTTGATGGAAAACTTGCAAACCCGCTATAGGAGAACACCGAACATCGTCTCCCGCGAGATCGCCGGAGAGCAGATCTTGGTCCCCATTCGCAAAAAAACGGCGGACATGGGCGAGATCTTTATCCTAAACGAGACCGGAGCGCGGATCTGGAACCTGTTGGACGGACAACATACCCTGGCCGACATCCGAGATGCTTTAGCGCAGGAATACGACGTCGCACACAACGTCGTCACGGAGGACGTGCTTGAAATCGTAGCCCGGCTGCAGGGCCTGGGCATGGTACAGGCAGTGGCCGATGGCATGTGAGGACCTGGGCTACCGGGAATTTACCCAGGCACTGGAAAAGCGACTGGGCAACCGGCGGGCGCCGCTGGGGGCCACCATCGGTCTGACAGACCGCTGCAACCTGCGCTGTGTGCACTGCTTTGTCCACGACCCCGCTCAGGATCACCTCCTACGCACGCGGGAGCTACAAACCGAACAGTGGTTTGACATCTTTGACCAACTGGCCGAGGCCGGTTGTATCTGGATGCTGTGGACGGGGGGCGAGATCCTGCTGCGCACCGACTTTGTGGACCTGTATCGCTATGCCAAACAAAAAGGGTTCCTCATCACCCTGTTCACCAACGGCACGCTGCTGACACCGGACCTGATCGCCCTCTTGCAAGAATGGTATCCCGTGCTGGTTGAAGTTTCGCTTTACGGCCTGACCCCGGAAACATACGAAAAGGTCACCGGCGTCGGCGGCGCGTATGAGCGTTGCATGGCAGGCATCCACGGCCTGGTCGAAGCGGGGGTTCCCCTGCGGCTGAAAAGTATGGCTATGACCTTGACCAAAGAGGAATTGCCCGCCATGTACGAATTTGCGGCAGACTTGGGCGTTCAGTTTTACCACGACGGAATGATCTGGCAACCGTTCCACGACAAGGACATCCGTCACCTTCGCCTCTCCCCGGAAGAGGTTGTCGCCCTGGACGACCTGCATCCGCTGTCCGAATCGGAGTTCCGTCGGGTGTATCACCGCCACAAACAGATCCTGGCCACCGGCTCCGGATACGACCCGGAGCGGTTGTACAATTGCGGCGCGGGCTTTCGCTCTTTTTACATTGACCCTTACGGCGGGCTGGGCCTTTGCCAGGCGGCGCGGCCAACCCTCTACGACCTCACAAAGGGCACATTCCGGGAAGGATGGAAAGCCCTGGGCGAATACCGGGAGAACACACGGGCCGCCCGCCGCTTTCCCTGCATGGATTGCGAGATCGCAGGCGTTTGCCGACGTTGTGCTGCCCGCTCCATCCAAGAGCACGGCGAGCCGGAAGCGGTGGTCGAATTTGCCTGTGAGGTAGCCCATCTGCGGGTGAAACACTATCACCTGGACGACGACGGGGAGAATGTTGCAGGAAAGGATGAGAACCATGGACAAGAATAAGAAAAAGCGTTATGTGAAACCGGAGGTGCGGCGCGTGCAGCTTTCCCTGGCCGAGATCACCCTGGGAACCGGGTGCGATACGGGCAACATCGCCATAGAAACCGGCAACTGCGGTGTTTTTGGGAGCTGTGATACCACCTGACGTGCCGCCTACCCATGAGACGGCTCTTTCGCATCGCCGAACTGACGGTCGCCCTCGATTCGGAACTCCCCTGGTCGCCCGGAGACCAAGACCCTTACCGGCGGTTTGCGGTGTCGACCGGGAACGGAGACATCTGCTTGGACATACACTGGCACCTGCCCGAACCGCCGCGCCCTTGTGAGGAGATTCTGACCCTTTCGAGTGATCCGGCGCGGGCGCAGCCGGATTGTCGGCTGTGCCGCGACGACCGGGGCCGGTGGAGGATTGAGGCCAACGGGGGACACAAAGCCTTTGCCCGGCGGGTGGCCGTTGTGTCCCCCGATTTTTCTTGGGGCCGTCTTTTCGTACAAACGTCTCGGTCCGCTCCACAACCCTACCCAAACCCCTTTTGCCCTCCCCTGGACCGCGTCCTGTTCGTCAACATCTTGGCCCGACAGACGGGAATGATGATCCACGCCTGCGGTACGATCCTGGACGGGAAGGGCTACATCTTTGCCGGAGCCTCCGGAGCAGGCAAATCCACCATGGCCCGCCTGTGGAGCCGACACAACGGCGCAACGGTCCTGGGCGAAGAGTGCCTCATCGTCCGGCGCAAAGGGACATCCCACTGGGTGTACGGCACACCCTGGGTGGGAGAAACCAAGATCACTTCCCCCCAGGGTGCTCCCCTCGCCGGGATCTATTTCCTACGCCATGCGCCACAGAACACCGCCCGCCCCTTGCCCCCTGGGGAAGCCGTCGGGCGGTTGCTGGCACGATCCTATCTGACCCTGTACGAACCCGGCACCGCCCGCCGCGGCCTGGACCTGTGTCTGGACTTGGTGCAGGCCGTACCGGCATACGATTTTGGATTCCGGCCCGACCCCGGCGCCGTGGACTATGTTCGGCGAATGGTAAGATGACCGAGTTGCTCCAATGCCGCGGTCCCGAATTCTATGCACTGGCCCGGCAGCTGACAGAATCGGGTATCGCGGTGCGCCTTCGGCTGTACGGCCAGAGCATGTACCCCTTGCTCCGGGATGGGGACCTGGTTGACATCGTGCCCATCTCCCCGAAGCAGGTGCGGATCGGCGACATCGTGTTCTTCCGAAGCGGTCGGCGGCTGCTGGCCCACCGCGTCATCAAGCGCACCGTGGAAGGACGCTCTGTGCGCCTGATCACCCAGGGGGATAGCCTTCCTACGGCGGACAGGCCCATAGACGACGAAGCAGACCTCCTCGGTCGGGTGGAGATCGTCTACCGCAACGGGCGCGCGATCCGGCTGGACCGAGGCATGATCGGCCTGATCGGTCGCTTGCTGGCCGGGCATCGGTGGCTGCACCGCTGCGCCCGCCTGGCAACCCGTGGGATCCGTCGGCTGCACAGGCCGACCGAGGTGCCGCGATGAAGGCAGCAAGAGTCGCTTGGTCGGTAGCGTGGGCGGTCGCCTTTCTGCTCACGGCGGGAGGCCTGGTCGCGCACGTTGCGGCCCAGGAAGCATCCGGAGCCACACCGGAGGTCTATATCCCGGAATCCGGTGAGGACCGGATCGTCTTGATCGTCAACGTCCCGCCCCCCGTTTGGGGCGAGCAAACGCTCCGGGGGAAGACCTACGACACGGTTTCGCTTCCCGGTTGGGGGCACATATCCCAGGCCGGGTCGCCGCAACTGCCCCTCCGTCGCTTCCTGCTGGGCATCCCTCCGGAGGCCGAGGTGCGGCTGACGGTGCGGAGCGGTACACCCGAAGTCCGGGGGCCATACCGCCTGTTGCCCGCTCCCCGATTGGTCCCACGCCCTGCCCCGCCCGATGCGGCTCCGTGGGACACCCCGCCCCTTTTTGAACGACATTACGAGGAATCCCGCCCCTACGAAACCGACGCCTTTTACCCAACTGCCATCGCACGCCTGGCCGAGATCGGCATGATCCGCAGCCGGCGCATTGCCGCCGTTGAGGTAACCCCTCTTCGCTACAACCCTAAAAACGGTTTGGTTGAATTTTACCCCCGGATAGAAATTGAGCTGGCCTTCTCCTACCCCCATGGCCGCACACAGTCCCACCGGCTTACGGCCGAATCCCCCCTTTACGAACGGATATTGCAGGATTACCTTCTGAACTACGATTCGGCCCGATCATGGCGTGGCCTTCCCCAAGCAGCAAGATCACCCCAGGCTACCGCCGCGCAATCCGGCTGGCCGCTCCCCGCCCCGGCGTACAAAATCCCCATTACGCGCACCGGCCTGTATCAGATCACCTATGACCGGCTGGCGGCGGCGGGCCTGCCGGTGGACACCCTGGACCCGCGAACGCTGCAAATGTTCCTGAACGGCCAAGAGATCGCGATCCAGGTGATCGGCCAAGACGACGGCGTGCTGGACCCAGACGACTACATACTGTTTTACGGCCAAAGCATCCGGCACAAGTACACCAAAGAAAATGTGTATTGGCTGACCTACGGCCGGAGCAAGGGCCGCCGCATGAAGGAGCAACCGGGGCAACTGCCCGGCAAACCCACATCCCTGTCGAACCACGGCCCAAACCTGCCGATCCCAACCGCCTTCACCCAACACCTGCGGATTGAGGAGGACCACAAGTACCAGAATAAATGGCCGGGTGACGACTGGGTGGACCGTTGGTACTGGGCTTTGACCTCCTCCACGCCGGACGACATCACCGCCACCCTGACCCTGAGAAACCTTGCCACAGAAACAACTACGGCAACCCTGTGGGCGTCCATGTGGGGCTACAATGCGGACGCGGTGAACCCCGACCACCACGTCCAATTCTATGTCAACGGCAAATATATCGGCGAACATTGGTGGGATGGAAACATCGCCGTCCAGTGGGTGCAGATCGCCTTCCCCCAATCCTACCTGATCAGCGGGACCAACACCCTCCAGGTCCATGTTCCCGGCGACACCGGCGCCGCAGCAGATCTGGTCATGTTCGACCGCTTTGAGCTGGAGTTCGGTCACGCGTACCGCGCCGACGACAACATGCTCACCTTCTCACAGCCGCCGACCGGACCGCTTGAATATGCCGTTGCGGGGTTCCGTCGCGCCGATGTGCAGATCTACGACGTGACCTTGCCCACCGACACGATCTCCATCGTGAGCGCCACGGTGGAGGCGGCAGCCGCAACCTACACCGTGCGTTTCAGCAGCACCGCGCCGACGACCAAGACCTACCTGCTGCTCACTCCCGACCGTCGACTCGCACCGGCCCGCATCATCTCCGATTCCCCATCCACATTGCACGATCCCACCAACGGAGCCGACTACGTCCTCATCACCCATCCCGATTTCACCCCTGCAGCCGAAACCCTGGCCGCCTACCGGTCGGCGCAAGGCTTGCGGACGATGGTCGTGGATCTGACCGATGTGTACGACGAATTCGGCTACGGCCTGGAAACGCCCCAGGCCATCCACGATTTCCTCCGGTACGCCTTTGAGCGGTGGGAACCTCCGGCCCCGACCTATGTCCTGCTCCTGGGGGACGCGACCTTTGACCCCAAAGACAACTACGGCTTGGGCGACCTGAACTTTATCCCCACCTACTTGGCAGCGGTGGACCCCTGGATGCGCGAGACGGCAGCCGACAACCGTTACGTCACCGTCAGCGGCGACGACCGCTGGCCCGATATGCTCATCGGTCGTCTACCGGCCAACAGCTTGGAAGAGGCCAACGTCATGGTTGCCAAGACGCTGGCCTACGAACGGACGATGGGCGGGGCCGACTGGAACAACCACCTGACCTTTGTCGCCGGTGAACAGCCCGATCCCCAAGGAGCCGGGAACTTTCACGATCTGTCGGATGATATCGTCGACCACTTTGTGCCGGGAACCTACACCGTCTCCAAAATCTACTTGGGCAGCATTCCCGGCTCCACGTGCGTTTCGGGAGACGAATGTCGGCAGATGCTGATCAACACATTGAACACAACAGGAACGCTCTTTGTCAACTATATCGGCCACTCGGCCCGCAACTACTGGTCCGCCCACATCCTGGACCTACCCGCCGTTGACCTCCTGACCAACGACGACCGCCTGCCGATCATGCTGCCGATGACCTGTTTGGATGGATGGTACATCTATCCGGGCGGCTACAAAAGCCTGAGCGAAGGGATCGTCTCGGCGGCCAACGGAGGAGCGGTGGCCAGCTGGGCACCGGCAGGGCTGGGCGTCGTAGAAGGGCATGATCGGCTCAACAAAGGCTTCCTGGAAGCAGCCCTGACCGATGGAATTCGCGAGCTGGGCGCGGCAGCCCTGGCGGGCAAATTGCGCCTGTACAACACCGGCTCTCACCTGGACCAGATCGACACCTATCACGTCCTGGGCGATCCCGCCCTGCGCATCAACCTGCCCCCCTACCGCCTCTTCCTCCCCTTCCTCGAAAATAGCGGTTGAAACCGCCCCTGGCGGGCCGTTGGCCGACCGCCCGCCTGCGCGGGCGGAAGCGGGAGCGTCCGCGTAGGCGGACGCCCGGCCGCAGGCCCGAAAGGAGCGACTTGAGTCGCCACCGCCCC
>CAZQKE010000080.1:0-29310 GCA_964593865.1 uncultured Anaerolineaceae bacterium
AAACGGCTTACCGGGCCAGCCAGCTCCGGCCAGGCGACCCTGCGGCACCCAGGAGTGACTGCTTACCGTTGCTTCCTCCCGGACCTGGCGGGGTTCACAGGCTCCTGCCGCGCAGGACCCAACCTTCTACGCCGCTTAACCCGGCAGTCCCGCCTGACCCTAGCCCTCGAGAGGGAATTCGACCCCGCTATGGCGGATTGCGGGTACAGGGCACCGCCAGCTCCCCGTCTAGCACGACCGGGGAAATGTTACCACAGAAACGGGGAACGGTCAAATGTCTCGGCACTCTTGGGCGGAAAAGTAGAAGCAACGGACGGCTTCCGCGACCTTGACAACCTGTTCCTCCGTCAGTTCCGGGTAGATGGGCAAGGAAAGGACTTCGCGGGCGGCTCTTTCGGCTTCGGGCAGGCTGCCTTCGTCCATGCCCAGGTCGGCGTACATTTCCTGTCGGTGCAGGGGGACGGGGTAGTAGACCGCCGAGCCGATGCCTTGTTCGGCGAGAAAAACCCGCAGGGCGTCGCGGTGAGGGGCGCGGATGGTGTACTGGTGGTACACGTGGGTTGCTTCCGGCGCGACGTACGGGGTGGTGACGGGTAGGTCGGCCAACAGTTCGTCGTAGAGGGCGGCGATCCGTTGCCGGGCTGCCGTCCAATCGGCCAGGTAGCGTAGTTTGACGCGCAGGGCCGCCGCTTGCAATTCGTCCAAACGGCTGTTGTAGCCCAGTCGCTCATGGTGGTAACGGATCCGCCCTCCGTGGCGGCGCAGTGTGTCCAACCGCTCGGCGATTTCGGGATCGTTGGTGACGGCCATGCCGCCATCCCCGTAAGCCCCCAGGTTTTTGGTGGGGTAGAAGCTCAAGCAGCCCACCGCGCCGAAGGAGCTGATCGGTTTCCCCTGCCAGGTGGAGAGCAAGGCTTGGGCACTGTCTTCTATGAGCGGCAGGCCGTAACGTTCGCTCAGGTCCACGAAGGCGGTCATGTCGGAGGGTTGGCCGTAGAGATGCACCAACAGGATGGCCCGCGTCCGCTCGGTGATGGCTTGCTCGACGAGGGTCGGGTCCAGGTTGAAGGTGCGCGGTTCAATGTCCACGAACACCGGTTTGGCTCCCGCCCGCGAGATGGTATTGGCGGTGGCGATAAAGGTAAAGGATGTGGTGATGACTTCATCGCCGGGGCCGATGCCCAGGGCATCCAGGGCCAGGCGCAGGGCGTCGGTCCCGGATGCCAGTCCGATGCCGTATCGGCAGCCGCAGATCTGGGCGATCTCTTGTTCCAGGGCCTGGACGTTTGGCCCCAGGATGTAGTTGCCGCTGGCCAACACTTCCAGCACGGCGGCGTTTACTTCTTCACGGATGCTCTGGTATTGTGCCTTGAGGTCAAGGATCGGTATCATGGGAGCCACCTTCGGCAGCGGGGGCCTGTGGCCGTGGTCTCATCCTGCATGGTCCAACAGGCTTTTGATCCGCGCTGCAATCATATCCATTGCCACTTCGTTAAATCCCCCTTCGGGGATGATGATGTCGGCGTAGCGTTTGCTCGGCTCAACGAACCGTTGGTGCATGGGCCGCACGGTGGAAAGGTACTGGTGGATGACCGATTCCATTGTCCGCCCTCGCTCGGCGATGTCCCGCTGCAGGCGGCGGATGAAGCGGATGTCGGCATCGGTATCCACAAAGATTTTGACATCCATCAGACGGCGCAACCGTTCGTCGGCAAAGATGAGGATGCCTTCGACCAGGATGACGCGGTGGGGGTAGACGGTTTGGGTGCGGGCGGTGCGGGTATGGGTTTTGAAGTCGTAAATGGGCATTTCTATAGGTTGTCCTGCCTTGAGGGCTTTCAGGTGCTCAATGAGCAGTTCGTTGTCCAGGGCGTCGGGGTGGTCAAAGTTGTGCAAGGCGCGCTGGGCTTCCGGCAGGTTGCTCAGGTCTTTGTAGTAAGCGTCATGCTGGATAAGAGAGATCTGGTGGGTCCCCGCCCGCTTGAGGATTTCGCGGGCCACCGTGGTTTTGCCCGATCCCGTGCCTCCGGCAACACCGATGACGACAGGTTCCATCTTTTCCCTCCGTCAATAGGCCATCCCCGGCAAGGCTAACAGGCTTACGGCGGCGATCCCGGCGGCGAGCGCGGCCAGGGCCGCAGCCCACCGCGCTGCATGACGGGGCAGTTGCCATGCCTGCCAGCTCATGGCCGCGGCAAACCAAGCGGCGGCCACCCCGACCGACCGCATGTCGTTACCGGCCGGTGTTCCCAGCGACCACCAATTCGCCAGGGCCAGCAGGGTCAGGGCCATCCCCAGCACCATCAGGCTCCATTGGGTTGCTCTCTTGAGCCAGCCGCGCAAGAGGTGATGCGGGGGATGGTTCCATCTCGCCGGGGACAGCAGCGCCGCCAGGCCCAGCTCCAACCCTCCGGCGCCGGCTGCGATCAGGCTACCGCCGCCCAGGTACAGCAAGAGCCACAGACCGTTGTAGAGGGGGAGCCGGTAAATGCACCCCAGGGAAATGGAAGATGGTCCCGGCAGCGTTGCGCCGAGGGCCAGGAGCAGTGCCATCAGGTCGGTCAAGGGATTGCCTTGCCGGAATCGCAAGGCCAGGTGAGTCAGTGTGGCGCCCAGGGCCATCCCCAGGGCGGCTTCCTGCGGGCGCGGGCCGAACCGTCCATTCCAGAGCAGGGCAACTGCCAGCATTGCTGCCGCCAACACGCGGGCGATACCGACCGGGAACCGGCCCCGTTGCCGACCGGTGAGCAAGGCGATGCTCTCACCTCCCCCCGCCGCCAGGAGCGCACCGGCTGCTCCCCACGCCAGGATGGTCTCAATCGCCATTGCCCAAAGCCTCCTCCAATTGCTCTCCGAGCGCAGACCACCAGAGGTCGCCCCGCAGCCGAGGACAGGCCAGCAGGTGGATCGTGGTCGTGTCCTCTTTCTCCTCCAGGGCCAGCCAGAGGAGGCCCGGCTCCCGCAGCCAGGCCGCGGCCAGGGCGACGACGGCCAGCAGCAATGCGATCAACACAGGCCCCATGGCCGGGCTGTGGGAAAAGCGCAATACGGGCCGGGAGCCGATCTCAATTTGGAGGCGCAGGTCGCCGACGGCGATCTCGCCGCTCCGATCCAGCATACCCAGGAGGACTACGTTTCCTTCGTCGTCCAAGCGGGAAAGGATCAAGGCGGCCCGGCCGGTGGTGGCCTGGGGCGTGGAAACCAGCGACAGGTACAGGCCGTTGTCCGGGATCAGGACGAACCGTCGCTCTTGGGGCGAGGTAAAGACCAACGTGATCTCGTTGGCAGGTTCCGCTTCCGGTCTGCCACTTTCCAGGGTGAGCGGTCGGCCTTCCGCGTCCCATCCTCGTACTCGGATGGCAGGCACGGCATCTACCAGGCGCACGGTGATATTTTGATAGGTCACCGGTCGGCCCCAAGACACCCGGCTCTGCTTCACTGCCAGACCTTTGTCCATCCAGGTGATCTCGGCGGCGGAGGGGCAAGGAGCTTGGCCGGTGAAGGATTCCAAGCGGACGGCCAAAGGGCTGTGGTGACCGATGGTGTGGATGTCGCCCGGTGCGGGGCGCCAGTCTGCATCCTGCCAGCCGCGCCCACCCGCCGCTGCCAGGCCGACGAGGGCGACAAGCGTCGCGCCGTAGGCGACAGGGTAGGCCCACAGGCTGAGGGGCCGTCGGCCCGCCACCGCATTGGGCGCGGCGGTTCCCGTTACCTGTGCCCAACGGAGACCCATCTGCTGCAAGGTGTTGCGGAGACGGGGTAGCGTTTTATCAGGTGGCAGGGGAACGGTAAAGGTGCGATGGGGAGCGTGCGGCCCCCATAGGGCGAAATGGGTGGCTTCCCAGCGGTGGGATGCGGTAGCCCGCCAGGCAATCTCGGTCATCTCGGCCAGGCGGACGACGAGGACCAAGCCGGACAGGGCCAGCAGCAGGCGAAACCAGCCGGCGTGGTAGATGTCGAAAAGGTCCAGGGCGCGGATCAGGCGGTTGCCCAAGCCCGATGTGCCGTGCCGGACGACCAGCCATGCTTGGGGGTCTCCTACCGCTTGGGGTGGGATCTGGGGGATGAGGGCGGCCAGGAGGAGAGCCAGGGCCAGGAGGCCCATCGCCCCCATGAGCACTTCCGGCAGCGCGAGGATGCGCCACAGGCGGCTCAAAGGTTCGGGATGGGCTGCGCTTTGCTCGGTCATGGCTTCCTGCGTTCTGCATAACAAAGGCCCCAACCGGGACGTTGGAGCCTGCGGACTGAGCCACCCAAGGGACTTGAACCCTTAACCTGGCGCTTACGAAGCGTCTGCTCTGCCGATTGAGCTAGGGTGGCGTGTGGGCGCATTATACCAGCCTTTGCCCCAAACGCAAAATTTCAGCGGCAGGAGGACTCGCTCCTTTCCCCTCCTTTGGTCCGCATTTTGTTCTTCCTTTCCTTTGCGGCCCCGATGAAGGCTTGGAAGAGAGGGTGAGGGCGCGTGGGCCGCGACTTGAACTCGGGGTGGAATTGACATCCCAACATGAAGGGATGGTCGGCCAATTCGCCGATCTCCACCAACCGGCCATCGGGTGAGAGGCCGGAGAAGATCATGCCCCCTTCGCTCAACATCTTGCGGAAGGCGTTGTTCACTTCCCAGCGGTGGCGGTGGCGTTCGTGGACGATTTTTCGGCCATACGCTTGGGCAGCCTTTGTACCCGGCACGAGGTGGCATTCATACGACCCCAGGCGCATCGTGCCGCCCATTTCGGCCAGGTCTCGTTGGTCGGGCATCAGGTCAATGACGGGGTAGCGGGTGGTCAGGTCAAACTCGGTTGAGTTGGGTTCATCGTTACCGACGATATGCCGTGCCAGCTCAATGATCATCACCTGCAACCCCAGGCAGAGGCCCAGGTAAGGGACTCGGTTTTCGCGGGCAAAACGGGCGGTGGCGATCTTGCCCTCAATGCCCCGGTAACCAAAGCCGCCGGGTACTATGATGCCGTCCACTTCTTGCAAAGGGGCAGTGCCGTGCCGTTCAATGTCTTCCGAATCGATCCATTTGATCTGGACGGCAGCGTTGTGGCGCAGTCCGGCGTGGTGCAGGGCCTCTCGCACACTGAGGTAGGCATCGTGGAGCTCCACATATTTGCCGACCAGGCCGATGCATACCGGTTCTTTGGGGCGGCGAATATCCTCCACAACCGCTCGCCAGCATTCCAGATCGGGGGGATGTGCATGTTCCAGGCCCAGTCGCTCGACCAGGTAGTCGCCCAGCCCCGCTTCCTCCAACACCAGGGGGACTTCGTAAATGATGGGAGTCGTCACCAGAGGAATGACGGCCCGTTTTTCCACGTCGCAAAAAAGGGCGATCTTGTCCCGCACGGCGTCGTCCACAGGATGGTCGGAGCGGGCTACGATGATGTCCGGCTGGATGCCGATGCCCCGCAGTTCGCGGACGCTGTGTTGGGTGGGTTTGGTTTTGAGTTCCCCGGTGGAGGAGATGTAGGGCAAGAGGGTCAGGTGGATGTACACGGTGTTCTCCCGACCGACATCCACCCGCATTTGGCGGATCGCTTCTAGGAAGGGGAGTCCTTCAATGTCTCCAACCGTGCCGCCTACCTCAACGATGACGACCTCGGCTCCGCTTTCGCGGCTCACCAGGCCGATGCGCCGTTTCATCTCGTTGGTGACGTGGGGGATAACCTGGATGGTCCCGCCCAGGTAATCGCCGCGTCGCTCTTTGGCGATGACCTCGGCGTAGACCTGGCCGGAGGTTACATTGCTGGCCCGCGTCAGGTTTTCGTCTATAAACCGTTCATAGTGTCCCAGGTCCAGGTCTGTCTCTGCGCCGTCCTCCAGGACAAAGACTTCGCCGTGTTGGTAAGGAGACATTGTGCCGGGGTCCACGTTGAGGTAGGGGTCCAGTTTCTGGATGGAGACGCGGATTCCCCGGCTTTTGAGGATGCGCCCGATGGAGGCGGCGGTCACGCCCTTGCCCACGGACGAGACAACGCCGCCGGTGCAAAAGATATATTTGGTCATGCGGGGGATGAACCCAGATTTAGATCAGGCGGGCCAGATCGCCGGCAGCCCGACGCATATCTAGGAACACCAGGCCTAATTTGGCGTCTTTGCGGGCCAGGGAGGTCAACACAGCTTCCTCGCCCACAGACATCAGGATCACATAACCGTTGTCGCCACGGATGTAGACCTGATCCAACATGCCCCGCCCCAACTCCCCGGCGATCCGCTCGCCCAGGCTGAGCATGGCCGCGCTCATGGCCGATACGCGGTCCTCTTCTACGTCGGCGGGTAGGTCGGAGGCGATGATGAGACCGTCCACACTGACCACGGCAGAGGCTTCAATATCGGGGGTGCTGATGCGCAAATCTCGCAAGCGGGCGATCATCTGCTCTGTTCGTGACCTCATTGTTTCAATCGCTCCTTTCTCAGATCGTTTCTACTCCCACAAGCCGTTACATAATACCACAGGTCGCGGTAGATGTCAATGCCGCCGTTCGGCAAGACGGGGCAAGCATTTGCGAGATTCCGCATTGCGGAGGAAGCGGACCGATCCCCGGCTCACCGTCAAGGACGAAAATCTCGGCGGCTCGTGCCGGGGGCGGTGGCGACTCAAGTCGCTCCTTTTGGGCCTGCGGCCGGGCGTATTCGTGCATTCGTGTATTCGCGTCCGCTTCGCGGACGGCCCCCTTTGGCGGTTCCGGAGATTTGAACCGCGAAGGCGCAAAGGACGCAAAGGAAAGAAGAAAAAGCAAGAAAACCTTCGCGCCCTTGGCGTCTTGGCGGTTCCAACCACGATTTTCTTTGCGCAAGTTGGAAACTTGCGCCACCGGGCCGGGCGTATTCGTGCATTCGCGTATTCGCGTCCGCTTCGTGGACGGCCCACTTTGGCGGTTCCGGAGATTTGAACCGCAAAGGCGCAAAGGCCGCAAAGGAAAGAAGAAAAAGCAAGCCCTTGGCGTCTTGGCGGTTCCAAAAGGATGAAAATCTCCGGCGGCTCGCGCCGGAGGCGGTGGCGACTCAAGTCGCTCCTTTTGGGCCTGCGGCCGGGCGTCCGCCTACGCGGACGCTCCCGCTTCCGCCTGCATGGCAGGCGCGCACGCACAGGCGGGCGATCGGCCAACGGCCCGCCAGGGGCGGTTTCAACCGCTATTTTCGAGGAAGTTCGCCGAGAAAGGGTCGGTTTCACACGGTTTCTCTCCGCCCTCGGCGTCTCCGGCGGGGCCGGGGAGACTCGGAAGGGGATGCATCTTACAAAACCTTTCGCTTCACTTGCCGAAGATCAACAAATACGTTATACTTTGATCATGAGTTTCCAGTACTCACCCTATGCCATACCGCTGCTGATCGCGGCAATCCTTTGTGGTCTGCTTGCCTTCTACTCGCTGCGTCAGCGCCACCGGGCCGAGGCTCGGACCTTTGGGCTGATGGTCATTGCCTTAGGCTGGTGGTCGCTGTGCTACGGGCTGCACATCCTCGGTGCAAATCTGGAAACCCAATACTTTTTCAACTCTATCAAGTACCTGGGCGTCATGTCCGTCCCACCCCTCTGGCTCATCCTGACCTTGCAGTACACCGAGCACGAACATCTGCTTACCCGCCGCCGCATCGTCCTCATTCTGTTGCCCTCGGCCATCTGTCTCCTTGCCGTGCTTACCAATCGCTGGACCGGTTTGTGGTGGCCCCGCGTTTGGCTGGGGGAATTCAACGGCCAGCCGGTTTTTCATCGCACCCACGGTCCCTGCTACTATGTCTATGCCTTGTTCGGCTATCTGTACATCGTCCTGGGGCTGTTGCTGTACGTCCGCTTCTACTATCAGACAGAGGCGATCTATCGTTCCCAATCCCTGCTGATGGTCGTCGCCGCCGGAATCCCCCTCGCGGCCAGCGCGCTGACGCAATTAGGGTTCTCTCCGTGGCCCTGGGGAATGGACCCCTTTTTCTTTGTCATCAGCAGCGGCTTGATCGCCTTGGCCATCTTCCGCTATCGCTTTCTGGACATCTTGCCCGTGGCCCGGCGCACCGTCGTTGAGCAGATGTCCGACGGTATCATTGTCATTGATGCTTCCCACCGTATTCTGGACATCAACCCCCGGGCCAGAGAGATCATCGGTGATGAGGCCAAGTCGGCGGTCGGTCGGCCATTGGAATCTGCCGTCCGGGCTCCGGCCCTGCGCCAAGCCCTGACGACGCTGATTCGGGGGCCGGAGGTCACCCATCGGAGCCGCGATGTGCAGTTGGATGACCGGATCCTGACCCTGGAGACGACTCCCCTTTTTGATCCGCGCAAACACCCAATGGGCCAGATCATCCACCTGCGGGACATCACCGAGCGGGTGGCCGCCCAAAAGCGGATGGAGGCCCTATATCGCCAAGCGGAGATTGAGCGGGAGCGATTGGCCTTGACCATCAGCACCGCCGACGACGCCATCATCCTGTTGGACGACAACGGCAAGATTTTGGCCCAGAATCCGGCGGCAAAACTTCTCTTACGGGCGACCTGCCTGGACGAATTTCCCCCTTTGCTCCAAGACCTGGTAGAGCAGGCACGGCGTGAAAACCATATGCTCCGCACCCAGGTTGACCTAGATATGCGGAGTTTTGACCTGGTGATCGCCCCCATTGTCAACACCGGCCTGGCCGTGACCATGCACGATGTGACTCACTTTAAGCAATTGGCCCGTTTGAAGGATGAATTTGTCGCCACCGTCTCCCACGACCTGCGTGCTCCGTTGACCTCCATCATCGGCTATACCCAAATGGCGCAGCAGGAAAGCACACCTCCGGAAAAACGACTCAAGGTCCTGCGGCGCATTGAGGCCAGCGCATGGCGCATGGCCGAGCTGGTCAACGATATGCTTGATCTCGCCAATCTGGAGGCGGGCATTGCCCTTGACCTCCGACCGACCCGCGTTGACGACCTGGCCCGTATCGCCGCCCAAGACCTGGGAGGAGCTGCGCAAGCCAAAGGGCTGACCTTGCGTTACGAGCTTGAGGAATTGGCGCCGATCTGGGTGGACCCCCGACGCATTCTACAGGTCTGGCGCAACCTGTTGGATAACGCCATCAAGTACACGGACAAGGGCATGATCACCCTGCGCGTCGAAGAGATCAACAATCAGGTCATCGGCCAGGTGATCGACACCGGACAGGGTATTGCCCCTACCGATATTCCCTACGTATTTGACAAGTTCTTCCGCGTCAAGCACAATGTGAACGAACGGCAGAAGGGGAGCGGGTTGGGGCTTTCACTGGTCAAAACCATCGTGGAACGGCACGGCGGCAAAGTGTGGGTAGAAAGCGTCGTCGGCGTAGGCAGTACCTTTACCTTCACCCTCCCGCGCCGGGAAGTCCAAAACGGCGAGCAGCGATAGAGCCGGTTTCCCGGCGTTTTGCCGGGTTGCGGTCCGGCGGAGGCGATTCCGAAAATGGCAACAACCGTTACCGGTATTCTGAAAAAAGAAGGCCGGACCACCGTTCTCCTTGATCCGGCGCGGCCCGGCGCAAAGGTCCGCGTTCCTGCTTCCCTTGTGCAAAAATACCGCCTGGTGACGGGGGCGACCGTCACCGGGCCGTTGCAGGGATCGGAGCTGACCGGCGTTGAGTCGGTCTGTGGACTGAACCCGGCGGATTTCGCCCGACGCACTCCTTTTCGGCGGCTGGTGGCGGTGGACCCCTGCGAGCGGTTTCGGCTGGGTGCTTCGGGCGAGGTTGCCACACGGATCGTAGACCTGGTGGCTCCCATCGGCAAGGGCACGCGGGGGTTGATCGTCTCTCCTCCCAAAGCGGGCAAGACAACGCTGCTGGAGCAGATCGCCCGTGCCATCCACGCTGCCGAGCCGGAGACACGCATCATCTTGTTGCTCATTGACGAACGGCCCGAAGAGGTGACTCACTTTCGCCGTGCCGTTGAGGCCGAAGTCTGGGCCAGTTCCAGCGACCGCCCCCGCCGTGAGCACGTCGCCCTGGCCAACCTGCTCATGGCCCACATCCGCGTGGAGCTGGAATGCGGGCACGATGTGGTGGTGCTGATGGATAGTCTGACCCGCCTGACCCGCACCTTCAACCTGGAAGGGAGGGGTTGGGGCCGGAGCCTTTCCGGTGGCCTAGATGCCGGAGCGACCGAGATCCCGCGCCGCTTTTTCGGCCTGGCCCGCAACATTGAGGACGGTGGCTCGGTGACGATCCTGGCTACGGTGCTGGTGGACACCGGCTCCCGGTTGGATCAGGTCGTGTTTGAGGAATTCAAGGGCACGGGCAATTGTGAGATCGTCCTGGACCGCACCCTGGCAGAATCCCGCATCTTCCCGGCCATCAACCTGGCGGCCAGCGGCACGCGGAAGGAACATCTCCTCTACACCGAGGATGAATACCGTCGCTTGGTCAAACTCCGCCGCTCCCTGGTCACCCGCCCGCCCAAAGAAGCCCTTTTGACCCTCCTCCGCCTCATGGAAAAATATCCGACCAACGAAGCATTGCTCCGGCGCATCTCCCCGTAAGGGAAAGGGGAATGCGCATTGCCTGCCTTCACTTTTGCCAAAAGTGGACGAATGTGATATAGTTGCGGTCGCCGTCTGGGGGCACAGAGGCCGCCCGGTTTCTGGCCCTTTCTTTCCGCTTGTGGCGTGGACCACAGGCAATCCCGTGGAAAGGAGATACGACATGAGGGAGTACGAACTGTATCTGGTCATTGACCCCGATGCGGAGGAGGAGCAGATCTCTGCCCTGTTAGACAGGGTGCACACCCTGGTCGCCCAGGGGGATGGTCAAACCCCCGGCCAGGTGATCAAAGTGGACAGGCGCGGCAAGCGACGCTTGGCCTATCCCATCCGCAAGAAGCTGGAAGGCCAGGATGTTATCCTCAATTTCCAAACCCCGCCCCAGGCTCTCCCGGAGCTGGAACGTTTCCTCAAATTGAGCGAATCGGTCCTGCGCTACCTGCTCGTGCGCACAGATGAAGACTAGGCGAGCTGCTGCCTGCCGCCCAGGTGCGGCAAGGCAGGGCGTTGCCTGTGTGATAAACGTTCGGCCGTTGCAGGTTGTATGCTGCCTTTGGGTACAAAGGACGGTTTGCGCGGTGACGGCATGGAAGAGAGGAGTCGCGGGCAATGGGCAGGGGATTGAACAAAGTCACGCTCATCGGTTTTGTGGAGCGACCACCGGAGTTACGCTATACCAACCAGGGGCAAGCGGTTGCCGTCTTTAGCCTCTCCACCCATCGGTACTGGACGACCAACGCCGGAGAGTCCCGTCAATCTACCGAGTGGTTCAGCGTTGTTACCTGGGGGAAGCTGGCCGAAGTTGCCAGCAAGCGGTTGCGCAGAAACCAACGCCTCTATGCCGAAGGCCATCTGCAAACCCGCAGCTGGGAAGATGCCAGCGGCCAGCGTCAATCCCGCACCGAGGTTGTTGCCAATAAACTCATCCCCCTGGAGACCTGGGAGACCATCCCCGGTCCGGAGCAGAGCGAGGAAATGCCCCTTTGTCTGAACCGGGTTATGGTCATCGGCAACCTGGGCAGGGACCCGGAGATGCGTTACACACCGGGAGGGCAGGCGATTACGTCGTTCAGTCTGGCGGCAACCCGCACCTGGGTCTCTCCCCATGAGGGAAGGCGGGATGCTACCGAATGGTTCAACGTTGTTGCTTGGGGGAGCCTGGCCGAAATTTGCAAACAGTACCTATCCAAAGGCCGCCGGGTGTATGTAGAAGGTGAACTTCGCACGCGGGGTTGGGAAAACGCCAGCGGGCAAAAACACTTTCGCACCGAATTGGTGGCCAATGAAATGATCATCCTCGGCCCTCGCCCGGCGGCGAACAATGGGATAGGGCCGACCTTTTACGACGATAGACCAGCCTTTTAGAAGGAGAAGAGCATGAGCGAACAAACAACCACCCAGAACACGGAGCGATCACAAGGGGGAGCGTCGCGCCGGAATCGCTATCAGCGGCGGGGTCGTTATCAGCGACGCCGCAAAGTCTGCGCCTTTTGCCTGGAAAAAACCAAAACCATTGACTACAAGGATGTCGCCACCCTGCGTCGCTATTTGACCGAACGGGGCAAGATTCGCTCCCGGCGCAAAACCGGAACCTGTGCCAAGCACCAGCGTCGACTGGCCGTAGCCATCAAACGGGCGCGCCATCTGGCCTTGTTGCCCTTTACCGCCGAGCATATCCGTCGCTATCAGTAGCGTTGTCGGATGGAGTGGGTGCAATGGCCAAATCTAAAGAAAGCGGTACGAAACGTCGTGCCCAACGCAAAGCTGCCTCCAAGGAGGCGATGAAACGAACAAAGAAACAGGTGGCCCTGGGGCGCAAGGAGGCGCGGCAGCGGCGTATCATCATATTGAGCGTGGCGGCGTTGGTGGCCGTGATCTTGCTCATCGTCGTCATTGCCGTCGTCCAAGAACTGATCATCAAGCCCGGCAAACCGGTAGCAAAGGTCAACGGTGTCGCCATCTCCACCAAAGACTTTCAGAACCTGTTGGCCTACAAACGCTATAACCTGCATCTCAACGAACGCAGCCTGCAGGAGAGCATCAACCAGCTAGACCCCACGCAGCAGGGCAGCGACTTTTTGACCTCCTTCTACCAGCAGCAGCTGGCCCAGGTGCAGACCGACCTGGCAATGGCCGCCGATATGGCGTTGGAGGAGCTGATTGAAGATCAACTCATCGCCGAAAAGGCGCAGGAGATGGGGATCACCGTCACCGATGCCGAGATTCAGAACGCCATCTTCCCCCCGCCGCCGGAGCCGCCGACCGACACGGTAGAGGCACCCACCCCCATCCCCCAGGAAGTACTGGATGAGCGGTACGACGAACTCCTTTCCATCTTGGGCATGTCGGACAAAGATTTCCGCAAGATCGTGCGGCGGGGCCTGCTGCGCGAGAAACTCCAGGAGGAATTGGCCAAACAGGTGCCGACCACCGGCCTGGTCGCCCGCGCCCGGTTGATCCTGGCCGATAGCGAAGAAAAGATCCAAGAAGCCCAGAGCCGCATCGAGGCCGGGGAAGACTTTGCCATCGTCGCCCAAGAGGTCTCCTCGGATACCCTAACCGCCGAGAACGGCGGCGATACGGGCTGGATGACGCCGGAACAGGTGAACAGCCGCTACGGCCCGGAAGTCCAAGATGCCATCTTTACCGCCGAGATCGGTAAACCGGTGCAAGTCCAAAGCGGCGACAACTACTACCTGATCATGGTCCTGGAACGGGATGAGAACGGCCCATTGCCCGAAGAGGTCTTGACCTTGCGCCGAAACAGCGCCCTGGCCGATTGGCTGGCCAAACGCAAGGAATCACCCGATGTCACCATTGAACGCCTGTTGCAACCCGACCAGATCCCACCCGATACCTTTACCACGCCGCAACCTTGATCGGGGTGATGCCGCCTTGCACTACGTCTAATAACCGGACATAATGGTTCCCGGCTATATCGCGCTCTACCAACGGGGCGAGCTGGCCTACCGCATTGAGGCGGCCTGGGCCATGCTCGCCCCTTGCCGACTCTGTCCCCACCGCTGCGGCGTGAACCGGCTGCAGGGCGAGCGGGGCGTCTGCCGTATGGGGGCGACGGTCCGCCTTTCCAGCTGGACATTGCACCCCTGGGAGGAACCGCCCATCAGCGGTCGGCGTGGGTCGGGGACGATCTTTTTCTCCGGCTGCACCGGTCGCTGTAGATTCTGTCAGAACTATCCTATCAGCCAGTTGGGGTACGGCCGAGAGGTGAGCGTCGAGCGGCTGGCCGAAATGATGCTGGAATTGCAAGACAAAGGAGCGCACAACATCAACTTTGTCACCCCCACCCACTGGATGCCCCACATTTTGGCTGCCCTGCCCTATGCCATAGAGAGAGGGTTGCGGTTGCCTTTGGTCTACAACACCGGCGGCTATGAGCGCGTCGAAGCGTTGCGGTTGCTGGACGGCGTGGTGGACATCTGGCTGCCCGACAGCAAATATGCCGATGATGCCGTCGCCCGTCGGCTTTCCGGGTTTCGGGAGTATGTCGCGCACAACCGGGCAGCCCTGCGCGAAATCTATCGCCAGGTGGGGGAGGAACTGCTGCTGGACGATGAAGGAATCGCCCGGCGGGGCATGATCATCCGCCACCTGGTCCTGCCGGAGGGGTTGGCCGGTACGGAGGAAGTGCTACGATGGATCGCCCGCGAGCTTTCGCCCCGCGTCCATGTCAGCCTGATGAACCAGTATTTCCCCGCCCATCGCGCCGTTGGCGATCCGGTCCTGGGCCGCAAAATCACCGCCGCCGAGTACCTTGCCGCCCTGGAAGCCTTCGACAAAGCAGGGTTGGAACGGGGCTGGCGGCAAACGCTGGAGGAGTGAGGGCGTCTGTCATCCCCTCGCCGGACTCACCGCGAAGGCCGAGGGCGAAAATCGGCCGTTTCTCGGCGATCTCCGCCTCTGCGGTGTGAAGCCTGTGAAGGCTCTTGCCCCTGGGGAGGGGGCGGAGGGAGCCGCGGTCACGGGCGCCAGGCGGGGGCCTGGTCGTTGGTGGTGTCGCCGGTCAGCTTGATGGGGTCGGAACCGTCGGAGGCCATGACGTAAATGTCCCATTCGCCGTCCATATCGGAGTAGAAGGCGATGCGGCCCCCGTCGGGCGACCAGGTGGGGCCGTGCTCGCTGGAAAAGGGGGCGTTGCTCAGGTTGACCGCCTCCCCGCCGATGACCGGCATGACATAAATTTCGGCAAAGCCGTCGCGGGTGCTCATAAAGGCGATGCGGCTGCCGTCGGGCGACCAGGCGGGGTTGGTGTCGTCGGCGGGGTTGTGGGTCAGGCGGACCAGGTTGGAACCGTCCCGGTTCATGGTGTAGATTTCCCAGTTGCCGTCCCGCTTGGTGGCAAAGGCCAGGCGCGTCCCATCGGGTGACCAGGTGGGGTACAGGTCGGAGGCATCCTCCCACCAGGTCAGCCGCTGCACGTCGGAGCCGTCGGGCCGCATGAGGTATAGCTCCCAATAGGCCGTCTCGCGCACCGAAGCGAAGGCGATCCATTCCCCGTCGGGCGACCAGGCGGGGGAATGGTCTTTGGCCTCATCCTGGGTCAGGTTGACGGGGTTGCTGCCGTCGCTGTTGACCACCCAAATATCGGCGTGGCCGTCCATTTCGGAAACAAAGGCAATGCGGCTGCCGTCGGGCGACCAGGTGGGGGCCGAAAGGAACCCGGCCTGCCCGGCCATAAGGCGGGTGCGGTTGCTGCCGTCGCTGTCCATGACATAAAGATACCAGCGGTCGTCGTCCGGCCCCCGCGATTGGTAGGCAATGGCGGGCATGGAGCGGGCCACGACGACGGGGGGCGTCGGCGACGGAGTGTCGCTGGGCGAGGGGGTGGCCGTGTCGGTCGGGGGGATGGAAGGGGCCGTCGGCGTGAGGGCGGCGGCCTGGGCCGAGGTCGCCGTAGGCCGACGGGGTGTGAGGGTGGGGCGCAGCGTGGCCGTGGCCGTCGGCGTCGCGGGCGAAGGGCCGGGGCGGAAGCGGGCAAGACCGATGCCCGCTGCCAGGGCGAGCACCAGCAACCCCACGACCAGGGGCCACCACCGCCGCCGGACGGGGGCGGCCGCCTTCTCCTGTCCGCCCTCGGTCTCTGCCGGGGTGGGCAAAGGCGGGGCCGTCTTGCCTCGGCGTCGGCCCTTGCGGACGGTCAGCCGGGGGACGCGGCGACCCCCGACCTGTGCCGCGCTCACGTCTTCCCAGCGGGTGTTGCGCACCACGTCGTCCAGGTCCACCCGCTCGGCCAGCCAATCCCGCAGCAGGGCCACGCGGAAGCGGTAGCTCATGGCCCCCAGCCGCTCCAGGACGCCCCGCAGGGTGAGGCCCTCCAGGGCGGCGACCACCTGTTCTCTCTTGACGCGGGCGCCGGCCTTGTGCAGCTTGGTGCGGACCTCTTGCACCGTGGCTACCCCCCGCGCCCCCCGCAGGGAGACCAGGGCCGCCAGGACCGCCTGCTCCTGGGGCGACGATTCCTCCCACACGCGGCGAAAATCGGCGATCTCCCGCGAAAGGATGTCCCGGATCACCAGGTCTACGTCGTGCTGGTTGACCCACCCGGCGACGGCGCAGCGGTTGAACACCTCAAAGCAGAGCAGTTGCAGGTAGTAGGGGTGGCCCGATGTGGCCTCAATGAGGCGGCGGTTGACGCCGTAATCGTAGGTGAGCACCCCATCCACCGGCCAGGTGATGAGGCGGGTGGCCTCCTCGCTGGTCAGCGGCCCCAGGGTAAAGGTCAGGACTCCGCCAAAGAGGCGGGCGTGTTCGCGGATCAGCGTTTCTTGGGCGGCGGGGGAGACGGTGGCGACGATGGCCAGGTCCTGGCTTTGGGCGCGCCAGTTGCCGAGCACGGTGAGAAAGTAGCTCAACAGGTCGTCGGGGGCCTGGGCCAGGCTGTCCAGGTCGTCCAGGAGCAGGACCAGAACCCGCCCGCCCAGCGCCTCCCGGACCTGGGGCCAAAAGTGGTCCACCAAAAAGCCGGTGTGCCCTTCAAAGTCGTCCCAGGCCGGTGGGGGGACATCCACCCCCGCTTGGCCGCCCACCTGCCCGGCGATGGCCTCCGCCACGCGCCACAGGAGCCAATCCAGGCGTTGGGCGTTCTCCTCCAGCAGGTCCACCCGCACGGCGACGAAATCTTTGGGTAGGTGGGCCGGAATCTGGCGCAGCAGGGAGGATTTGCCCATGCGCGGCGCGCCGACGACGAGAAAGACCCGTCGGCCCTTGACCAGATGCTCACGGATGGAAACGAGTATCTCCCGGCGCCCGAAAAACAGTTTGGGGTTGTCGGTGGGTTGGCCGGGAATGTATGGGTTGACGGTATCGGGCATGGATGGCATCTATTTTGTCCGCTCGGTTCTAGCCGCGCAGTTCTGCGCCCAGCTCCTTTTTCAATCGCCCCACGATGCGTTTCACCTGCTTGGCGACGATGCGGTCGCTGAGGGTTTTATCGGGGGCCTGGAAGGTCAAGGCAAAGGCCAGGCTCTTTTTGCCCGGTGGGATCTGCTCGCCCCGGTAGACATCAAAGAGGCGCACCGATTTGAGCAAAAAGCCCCCGGCACGGGCGATCAGGTCCCGGACCCGGGCGGCGGGGATCTCTTCATCCACGATGAAGGCCAGGTCTTGCAGCACCGCCGGGTAGGGCGAGATGGCCTGGACGCGCCAGGTTTCCGGTGTGCGGGCCAGCAGGGCCTCCAGGTCCAGCTCGGCGGCGGCGATGCGCTGCTCCGGCAGGTCAAAGGCTTCCTTGACGGCGGGATGCAGTTCGCCCAGGTAGCCCATCTCCTCCCCGCCGACCGTCAGCCGCGCCGTGCGCCCCGGTTGGAAGGTGGGATGCTCCGCCGGTTCGTACACCACGTCCTCCAGATGCAGCCGCCGGACCAGGGCCTCGATCACGCCTTTCAGGTCAAAAAAGTCCAGGGGCGGCGCGTCGGCGGCGGCCAGCCAATGGCGTCCTTCGCGGGGGCCGGTCATCACCAGGGCCAGGCGGCGCGGTTCGGCGGGCAGATCGGCCCCTTCCTGGGGCAAAAAGACCTTGCCCACTTCAAACATCTCCACCCGGTCGCGGAAGCGCAGGTTGGCCGCTGCCGTTTCCAGCACGGTGGCGAGCAGGCGGCGGCGCATGACCGACCGTTCCTGGGAGATGGGGTTGGCGATGACGACAAAATCCTCGGCCAGGTCGTCCGCCGTGCGGTTCGGGTCCAGGGCCGCCTCCCGTTCCCGGTTGGTCAGGGCGTAGGTGATCACCTCTTGCAGGCCGCAAGCGACCAGTACATCCCGCACTTCCTCTTCCAGCTCCAGGGCGCGGTTGGCCCGCTGGGGCGGCAGGCGGTCGGCTATCGTGGTCGTCGGGATGCGGTCGTAGCCGTAGACGCGGGCGATCTCTTCGATCAGGTCGGCGGGATAGTGGCAATCCAGACGATGGTCGGGAACGGTGACGCGCAACAGGTCCTCCCCCACCCGTTGGCAACGGAATTCCAGGGGTTCCAGGAAGCCGACGATCTCTTTCAGGCTGAAGCGGATGCCCAGGTTGCGCTCCACTTCGGCGGCGGTCAGTTCAATGACGACCGGCTCCGCCTTGATGGGGTAGGCGTCCACCATCCCCTGGGCGATGGTCCCCCCGGCCAGGCGGCGCATGAATTCGCTGGCGCGGCGGGCCGCCGGTTCGGCCAGGGCCGGGTGTACGCCCCGGCCAAAGCGGGCAGAGGCTTCGCTGGGCAGGCGCAGGGCCTTGCTGGTGCGTCGGATGTTGACCAGGTTGAAATTGGCCGATTCCAGCAAGATGTTGCGCGTGTTTTCGTCAATTTCGGTCTCCAGGCCGCCCATGACTCCGGCGATGGCGATGGGACCGGCGGTATCGCAGATGAGCAGGTCGTCTTCGGTCAGGGTGCGCTCCACGCCGTCCAGGGTGGTCATCATCTCACCCGGTTTGGCCCGCCGGACGATGATGGTCGGTATCTCTTGGCCGGTGGCGCGGGCGCGGGCCAGGAGTTTGTCATAATCAAAGGCATGGAGGGGCTGGCCCCATTCCAGCATCACATAATTGGTGATGTCCACGATGTTGTTGATGGGACGCATCCCGGCCTTGCGAACCGCGTCCTGCATCCATTGGGGCGCAGGGCCGATCTCCACCCCCTGGATGATGGTGGCGATATAGCGGTTGCACAGCTCCGGGTCCTTGATTTCAATGCGGGCCAGGGTTGCGGCGGGCGGGCCGTCGGTCTGCCAATCGGTGCTGGGGTAGCGCAGCACCGTGCCGGTCAGGGCGGCCACCTCCCGTGCCACGCCGATCATGCTGAAGCAGCGGGCCAGGTTGGGCGTCAGGTCCAGGTCCAGGATCACGTCGCCCAAATAGTCGGCCAGGGGCATCCCCACCGGTGCGTCGTCGGGCAGGATGATGATGCCTTCGTGCTCGTCGGAGATGCCCAGTTCTTTTTCCGAGCAGACCATGGCCCGCGAGGGGATCCCCCGGATTTTCGTCCGTTTGAGGCGGGTTTTGACAAAGCCCTCCTTGTGGCCGTCGTACAGCTCGGCCCCTTCCAGGGCAAAGGCGACTTTGATGCTGACCGGTCCCTTGCCTTTGTAGGGGAACAGGTTGGGTGCGCCGGTAACGCATTGTTCTATCTCATCGCCGCCGTAATCCACATCGGCCAGCACCAGGCGGTCGGCGTTGGGGTGGGGCCGCACCTCCTTGACCTCGGCGACGACGATCTTTTGCCGGTCCCACCAATCGCCGATCCGGTCCACGGCGGCCACTTCCAACCCGGCCAGGGTCAGCCGCTCGGTCAGCTCCTCCAACGGGACGGTGATGTTGACATATTTTTCCAACCAACTGATGGGTACTCTCATGGTTTTCTCCTATGTTGGTAGATTGGATCGGGTTTGGGTGTACAATATGCAGCTTCATCCTGTTGACCCCGGTGTGATAACGGGTAGTCCTTCCGTTCTGGCTGCATCGTTCAGGGTACGATCGGCCGAGACAAAAACCAATGGTGGTAGGTGAACTGCCAGCAGGTTTTGATTGAAGAGCAAGGCTGTGGCCAAATGTACCGCGTCATACCCCCGCAGGGGATGTCGTTGGGTCAAGTCGGTAGCCAGCCGAATGGTCGCATCGTTGATCCCTGTTGTGGCAAAGCGGACCTGACAATCGCGCAAGAACGCCCGAATAAAAAGCGACTGCTGTTCTGTCGAAATGTCGCGCATCCGTCGGCGTTTGGCCATAGCCGCGACGACTTCAACGATGCCAATTTTGGCAAAGAGGATTTGGTGTTGTTGCCCTTGTGGGCCTTGCGTGTCTATCAAAGAAATCACCTGCTCCGATCCTGGTTCGGTGATGTATGCTTTGACCAGGGCGCTGCTATCGAAATAGTAGGTGCTCATCGGATTCCCTGTTCTCGCTCGGCAATGATCAAGGGAGAGAGAGGTGGCACGTCTCTCAGGGCTTCCCGGACCTGGGCACGGCTCGGTAGTGGGTCATCGGCCAGGAGGTCTTCCCACTCTACCCCCAGCGGTTCCAGCAGGTCGGTGGCTGCCAGAGCGGCCCAGGTGCGCTCTGGCTCCGACCGGGTCGGTCGCCGTGCCAGCCACTCTTCCAATGCCTGGACGATGACCGTTGCCGGGGATGTGTTCTCTTCACGCAAGCGATTCGCCAGCAGGGACGGCAACCGGATTGTGATCGTCTCTTCCATACCCTTTCCCCCCCAATCTACCAATCCCCAATCTACCAATCTACCAGTTCCCAACTTACCAATTCCCATCCTACCAACTTCTGATGCTCCAACTAGAATTGTTCCAAGAAGCGCAGGTCGTTCCCCCAGAAGTAGCGAATGTCCTCAATGCCGTATTTGAGCATGGTGATCCGTTCCGGCCCCATGCCAAAGGCAAAACCGGAGTAGGTGGCCGGGTCGTAGCCGCCGTTTTGGAGCACCACCGGGTGGACCATGCCGCAGCCCAAGATTTCCAGCCAGCCGGTGTGCTTGCACAGGCGGCAGCCCTTGCCTTCGCAGAGGATGCAATCCACATCCATCTCGGCGCTGGGTTCGGTGAAGGGAAAGTGGCTGGCCCGGAAGCGCACCTTGCGCTCTGCGCCGAACATGCGCCGGGCGAAATCGGCCAGCGTGCCTTTCAGGTCGGCCATGGTGATATGCTTGCCCACGGCCAAGCCCTCCACCTGGTTGAACATGATTTCGGAACGGGCCGTGATCTGTTCGTAGCGGTAGCACATGCCCGGCAGGATGACGCGGACCGGGTCGGGGTAGAATTCGCGCATGGCGTGGATCTGCCCCGGCGAGGTGTGGGTCCGCAGGATGACGCCCGGTTTGGTGGTGTAAAAGGTATCCCACATGTCGCGGGCAGGGTGGTGGGGCGGCATGTTCAGGAAGGTAAAGTTGTAATCGTCGGTCTCTACGTCGCGGCTGCGGTAGACCTGAAAGCCCATCTCGGCAAAGATGCGAAAGATCTCGCGCAGCGTGCGCGTGGCGGGGTGCAGCCTGCCGGGGCGCGGCGGGCGACCGGGCAGGGTCACATCTACCGCATCGGCAGCCAACGACCTGGCCTGGGCGGCGGCCTTGACCGCCTGGGCTTGGGCTTCGTAAGCCGCTTCCAGCGCCTTTTTGATCTCGTTCACCCGCCGTCCATAGGCCGGGCGTTCCTCGCGGGGCAGCGTGCCGATGGCTTTGATGGCCTCCGTCACCCGCCCCTTGCGGCCCAGGTAGGTTCTGTGCCAGGCGGCCAACGCCTCTTCATCGGCGACCCGGTCCAGCGCGTCCCTTGCTTCCTGCTCCAATGCATCTAACTGTTCGCTCATCGGCCCTCCGTGACGATCCAAACCAAAATCGGAAAAAACGCCCCCATCCCCTCACCAGGGGCGAGAGCGCGATTGGAATTATACCCAAATCCCCAAGTTTGTCAAAAGTTTCTCCCGCCCTCTGGAGAACGGGTGTATCTCAAAGCCGCGAAAGTACGACGCATCTTGCAGATGCACCGTACCTTTGGCCGAACCGGTGCAGCCTTCACCGCAGGGATACCGGGATGCGAGGAGAAACCGCATAAAATCAACCGTTTCCCGGCGAACTCTGCGTCCCTGCGGCGTGAAGCCTTGTAGATGCACCTGCCCGGAACAGAGCACGCCCGACCTTGACACAAGCCTATCTCTGTGCTAGACTACCCTCGGATGGAGGGCAAGTTGGACACACAACCGATGTTTCGTTGGGTAATTTATCTCGTGCTTGCCGGGTTGCTGGCTTTTTTCCTCTACTCCCAGTTTGCAGACAATCAGCCGCAGACGGAGATCATCTCACTCCAGGATTTAGCCGCCGAGATCAAGGACGGTCGCATTGCGCAAATAACCATTGAGGACACAACGATTCGGGTCAAACGTCGGGATGGTAGCGACGCAACCTCCTATCATGAAGAAAACACCAGTTTGATCCGCACGCTCCAGAACCTGGGTGTCACCCAAGAACAGTTGGGTGACGTTGAGATCGCGGTCTCCAAACCCGGCGGTTTGATGAGCTGGCTGGGCATTCTGAGCGTCGTCCTGCCGGCGGTCCTCATCAGCATCTTTTTCCTCGTAATCTTCCGCCAGGCCCAGGCCAGCGGCAACCAAGCCCTGGCCTTTGGCAAAAGCCGTGCCCGGATGTTTACGGGCGAAAAACCGACCGTCACCTTTGACGACGTGGCAGGGGCAGAGGAAGCCAAACAGGAACTCGCCGAGATCGTTGAATTCCTCAAAGAACCGCAGAAATTCATCGCATTGGGTGCACGCATTCCCAAAGGCGTGATCCTGATGGGAGCGCCGGGTACGGGCAAAACCCTCATGGCAAAGGCCGTGTCCGGCGAGGCGGGTGTGCCCTTCTTTTCCATCTCCGGCTCCGAGTTTGTGGAGATGTTTGTCGGTGTCGGGGCCAGTCGGGTACGTGACCTCTTTGAACAGGCCAAGCGCAATTCGCCCTGCATCGTTTTTGTGGATGAGATTGACGCCGTGGGCCGTCACCGCGGGGCCGGGTTGGGCGGCTCCCACGACGAACGGGAGCAAACCCTCAACCAGATCTTGGTCGAGATGGATGGCTTTGACACCGATACCAACGTCATCGTCATCGCCGCAACCAACCGCCCCGACATCTTGGATCCGGCCCTGCTGCGCCCCGGTCGCTTTGACCGCCGTGTCGTCATGGACCGGCCCGATATGAAAGGCCGCGAGGAGATTCTGAAGGTCCACGTGCGGGGCAAGCCCCTGGCTTCCGATGTGGACCTCAAGGAGCTGGCCCGGCGGACGCCCGGTTTTGTAGGGGCGGATATTGAGAGCCTGGTCAACGAAGCGGCCATTTTGGCCGCCCGACGCAACAAAAAAGAGATCGGCATGGCCGAATTCCAAGAGGCGGTAGAGCGGGTCATTGCCGGGCCGGAGCGCAAGAGCCGCGTGATCACCGATGAGGAAAAGGCGGTCGTCGCCTACCACGAAGCAGGGCACGCCCTGGCCGCGGCCAAAACTCCCGGTGCGGACAAGGTCCGCAAGGTGAGCATCATTCCCCGTGGCATGGCCGGGGGGTACACCCTGACCTTGCCCGATGAGGATCGGTATCTTGCCAGCCGCAGCAAATTTGAAGCGGAATTGGTGACGATGCTGGGGGGACGGGCTGCCGAAGAAGTCGTCTTCCGTCAGGCTACCACCGGGGCCAGCAACGACCTGGAGCGGGCGACGGAGATGGCCCGCAAGATGGTCATGGAGTACGGCATGAGTGATGAGTTGGGGCCGATGACCTTTGGTGAACGGGAGGAACTGGTCTTTTTAGGGCGCAGCATCGCCGAGCATCGTAACTACAGCGAAGCGGTTGCCCGCAAAATCGACGAACAGGTCCGGGCTATCATCAACCGTGCCCATAGCCGGGCTGTTGAGATCATGACCACTTACCGCGACACCCTGGATCGTCTGGCCCAACAGCTGATCCAAAAAGAAACGTTGGAAGAGGCCGAAGTCGAAGCCCTGATGAGCTAGATTTCAAATTCATGTCGCAAATTTGCGTATTTGGGAAAACGCGGTATAATGGGGAACGTCCGTAGCACCCGATGACAAGGAATCAGAAGGAGTGATCACATGACGCAAGAACAGGGCGAAAAGAGCGGCTACTACTATCCAAACCTGATTGTCCGAATCTACCTTGAGGCGATTGAAGAGGTCATGGGGTCCAACGGCCTCAAAGCACTCCTCAACATGGCCGGGATGCCCGAACTGATTGACAACTTCCCTCCCCCCAACTTGGCCAAAGAGTTTGACTTTGCCGACTTTGCCAAGCTGAACGAGGGGATGGAGTTGATGTACGGTCCTCGCGGGGGGCGGGCGTTGGCCTTGCGGGCCGGGCGCAAAGCCTTTGATCAGGGCCTCAAGAACTTTGGCGCGATGGTGGGTGTGGCCGACAAGGCGTTCCGCATGTTGCCTCTCAAATACAAGATGAAGGTCGGCTTGGGGGCCATGGCCAAAGCGTTCACCACCACCAGCGACCAGGAATGTCATGTGGAGGAGCTGGAGGACCAATTCCTCTACGTCATTGACCGCTGCCCTGTCTGTTGGGGGCGCCACGCCGACAGCCCCATTTGCCACGCGGCCATGGGCATCATCCAGGAAGGGATCAATTGGGGCACCGGCGGCCTCCAATTCAAAATCGCCGAGATCTCGTGCATTGCCAGGGGGGATGATAGCTGCACCTTCTCCATCTCCAAAGAGCCGATTTCCTGACCGATGCCTTTTTCTGGCCCAAGCATCGGCGCATTGAGCCGGGTGCTGGACGCCGCCGTCCGCGAGCCTCCAGCACCCGGTTCTTCTTGTGACGAATTCCCATGAAACGTATGCATTGGTTGCCCCTTATCGGCATTTCCTCCGTGTTGATCCTGTGCTTTTGGCTGGTCGTGTGTGGCAGCGGCGGCTTCGTCATGTGGCACGTGGCCCAAGCATTGCCCGCGCCGAGCGATGACCTGTACCCTCCGACACCTCCCCCTATGGATGTGCACCCCGATGCCCCGCGACCCGACGCCGCCGAACGGTACACCGCCCAACAGATCGCCTCTGCCGTTTTGCCCCCTCGTGACCTTCCGGCCCTGGCCCATCGTCTGCAGGGATTGCCTCTGCCCCTCCCCACGCCGACGCCGGGCGCGCCGCCCGAATACGACATCGGCGATACCCAAGTCTTCTGGCTCCATAACATCCAGGAAAACTTTTACTACACCACCACCGCCGTTCTCCGGGCCAAGACGGAGCACGCCTACTGGTGGGTTGAAGAAGGGTCTTCCGTGCGGGAGGAAAGCCTGCAGGATTCGGCCCGCGTGTTTGAAGAACAGACCTACCCTACCAATCGGCGCGTCTTTGGCAGCGAGTGGACCCCCGGCATTGACGGTGATCCGCGCGTTTACATCTTTTTGGGAGATGTGCCGGGAGTGGGCGGCTATTTTTCCGGTCCGGACGAGTACCCACGCCAAGTACGGCCCCATTCCAACCAGCACGAAATGTTCTACATCAACCTGCGCAATGCCAGGCCGGGCAACGACTATTTTGACGGCATCCTGGCCCACGAGTTCCAGCACATGATCCATTGGTGGATGGACCGCGATGAGGACACCTGGGTCAACGAGGGGCTTTCGGAATTGGCGAGCCAGATCAACGGCTTGGACGTCGGTTCTACCGATCTCCTCTTTGCGCAGCAACCGGATACCCAGCTGACCACTTGGCCCGACTTGGAGGATTCCGGCCCCTATTACGGAGCCAGTTACCTTTTTCTGGCCTACTTTTTTGAGCGGTACGGTGAGGAAGCGATCCGCCGGCTGGTCGCCGAACCGGCCAACGGCATTGCCGGCTTTGAGGCCGTCTTGGATGCCCTAGATGCCGAAGAACCGTCCTTTGACGATCTCTTTGCCGATTGGGTGATCGCCAACTATTTAGATGCCGACGGTGAGTTGGGCTATGCCGCTCTGGACGTCGAAGCCCCCCATCCCACCGCCGTTCACCGACATTTCCCCGTACAGGCGCGGGGGACCGTCCACCAATACGCCGCCGATTACATCGTCCTGGAGGGTGAGGGTGAGCTGACCGTCACCTTCAACGGCAGTCCTCGCGTCTCTTTGCTCGGCAACGCCCCTCACAGCGGGCGTTATCAGTGGTGGGCACTACGCGGCGATGAAGGAGATGCCACCCTGACCCGTGCCTTTGACCTGCGCGGTCTGGACACCGCTACCCTCCGGGTTTGGATGTGGTATGACCTGGAGGACGAATATGACTATGCATATGTAGAAGTCTCGACCGACGGCGGCATGACGTGGCAGATTCTGAGCAACGAGCACACAACGACCGACAACCCCAGCGGCAATGCTTACGGACCGGGCTTCACCGGCCTGAGCGGCGGGGGAGAAGAGGCAACTTGGAGCTTGGAGACCTTTGACCTGACGCCTTATGCCGGGGAACAGGTACAAATCCGTTTTGAAGTCGTGACCGACGAGGCCGTCAACCACCCCGGATTGGCAATAGATGACATTGCCGTTCCCGAGCTGGGCTACTTCCACGACGCCGAGAGCGGGGCCGATGGGTGGCAGGCGGAAGGCTGGCTGCGCGTCACCCGTTGGATCCCCCAAGACTTTATCGTGCAGGTCATCACCTTTGAGCCGGAGCCGCGCGTCCGGCGGATGAGCCTGAACGCCGACCGCTACGGCACGATGACCATCGGTGGGCAAGAGCGCGACGTAAACCGGGCGGTATTGGTCATTGCGGCCCTGGCCCCTGCTACGACCTCGCCTGCCGTCTACGAATATCGGGTAGAAAACCGTTGAGCAAGCAACGGTTCGCCCGCCGTTGCTAGCTCAGATCTCCCTGGCCCGTCCAGAAGCGATCCAACTGTGCGGCCAGCAGCCGGTGTTCCGGACGTTGCAGGTCTGGGTCTTGGGCAAAGATGCGCTTGGCTTCGGCCCGCGCCAACTCCAGCGTCTGGAGATTGCTTAGATTGGCCAGGCGCAGAGAAGGCAAGCCGCTTTGCCGCACCCCGAAAAAGTCGCCGGGGCCGCGCAGTTCCAGGTCCTTTTCGGCCAAGAGAAACCCATCCTGGGTCTCTTCAATGGCTTTGAGCCGCTCCCACGTTGCGCGGGTCTTGGGGTCATCGGGCGAGGCCGAATCGGAGATGAGCAGGCAATAGGATTTGTGCGCCCCCCGGCCCACCCGTCCCCGGAATTGGTGTAGCTGGGCCAGACCGAAGCGGTCGGCCCCTTCAATAAGCATCACCGTGGCGTTGGGCACGTCAATCCCAACCTCAATGACCGAAGTAGAAACCAAAATGTCAGTCTCCCCCCGGCGGAAGCGTTCCATTACCTCATCCTTTTCCTTGCCCTTCATCCGTCCGTGGAGCAGGTCCAGCTTCAAGTCGGGGAAGACGTGATTTTTGAGCCGCTCATACTCCTCCACGGCGGCGCGGGCCTGGACCTTGTCCGATTCTTCCACCAGGGGATAGAGGATGAACGCCTGGCGGCCCTGCTCAATCTGACTGCGCAGGAAGGCATAGGCCCGCTCCCGTTCGCGGGGCAGCAGCCAGCGGGTTTCCACCGGTTGCCTGCCGGGAGGCATCTCGTCAATGACCGAAAGCTCCAGGTCACCGTAGAGGGTCAGGGCCAGGCTGCGGGGGATGGGGGTCGCGCTCATGACCAATACGTGGGGGGCGGTCCCTTTTTGCCGCAGGGCAGCCCGTTGGGTGACGCCGAAGCGGTGTTGCTCGTCCACGATGACCAGCCCCAGATCCCGGAAGGTGACATGCTTCTGAATGAGGGCATGGGTCCCGATGACAATATCTACCTCCCCGGCGGCCAGGGCGGTGTAGATTTGGCGTCGTTCGGCGCGGCGCATACTGCCGGTCAGCAAGGCGACCGCGATAGGCCGTCCCATCCCCCAGTTTTGCGCGTCGGCCAGCAGGTCGCCGACGGTGCGGGCGTGCTGTTCGGCCAGGATTTCGGTAGGGGCCATGAGGGCGGCCTGCTTGCCGGCGGCCACGGCCATCAACATCGCCGCCGTAGCGACGACGGTCTTGCCCGATCCCACATCACCTTGCAACAAACGGCTCATGGGGTGGGGTTGCTCCAGATCGCGCAGGATGCTTTCCAAACTGCGCCGCTGCGCGTTGGTCAGTTGGAAAGGCAGGGATCGCAGGAAGCGATCCAGCAGGTCTTGGTCACGGGGAATGGGATCTGCCGTTTGGCGCTGCCATTGCTGCCGCTGGCGGAGCATCCCCAACTGGATGTACAAAAATTCGTCAAAAGAAAGGCGGCGGCGGGCCTTTTCGGCGGATTCGGGACTGTCGGGGAAGTGGATCTGCCGGATGGCAGTGGGCAGGTTCATCAGCCCCAGGCGGATGCGGGTCTCTTCCGGCAGCGGGTCCGGCAGACGTGGCGCCCAATAGTTCACGACGCGCTGCATTTGCCGCCGTAGCCATCGGGAGGTAAGGCCGCGGGTCAGGGGGTAGATGGGCACCAGGCGGCCCGTATGGAGCAGCTCCCGATCCAACGGTTCCCAAGCGGGCGATTGGAGGGTCAAGCGGCCCAGGTACTCATCCACCTTGCCGCTGAGGACGATGCGCCGACCGGGTTTGAGCTGGCGGGCCAGATAGGGCTGGTTGAACCAGGTGGCTTCGATGGTCCCCGTGGCGTCGGCAATGACACTGGTGACGATGGTGGCCCCTCCCCGCGAGCGGCGGGTGCGCGTCTCCCAGATGGTGCCGATGATGGTCGTCTTTTCGCCGTATTCCAGCCGATTGATGGGCTTGAGCTTGCGATAGTCCTCGTAACGGTGGGGAAAATGGTAAAGGAGATCGCCTACGGTGGTGATGCCCAATCGGGCCAAGCGCGCGGCGTAGGCTTGGCTGATGCCCGGCAGACTCGTCACCGGCGCGTCCAGGCCGCTTGTCGGCTCCGGGGCAGGTGGGGGAGGCGGTTTGGGGGCCGACGGTTTGGGTTTGGGCTTCTGGGGACGGCTCCCCGGCTTTTGCAGGGGCGGGCGACGCGGCGTGGTGGGGAGCGGACCTTGTTCTCCGCCCTCCAATCGGGCCAGGATTTGGTCAACGATCCGACGACGCTCCTCCGCGTTTGCTTGGGCGTATTGGGCCAGCCGGCCGGCGATCTCCTGAACCTGCTGCCGCTGCGCCTCGTCCTGTGCTTGGGCCGACGCCTCCTTTTCCCAGACCGGAGCCAGTTTCTCCAAACCGCCGATGACGGCGTGGTTGCGATAGTGTTGCTCTTGTTCCAGTTTCAGAATTTTGCGCAGCTTTTCAAAAGCCGAAAGCATCCTGCCTCCAAGCGTATGCGATCTCGGCGAGGTCCGCGCCGCCGATGGTGACCATCCTGCGGGCAATGGGTGTACCGCCCAGGGCCTCGTAGAAACGCACGTTGATATTCTCTGCCAGCACCCAAACCACGACCGCGCCCATACCCTGCTCCGCCAGGCGGCGGAATGCCCTCATCAGCAAGCGGGAGCCGATCCCCTGCCGTTGGTACTCATCCCGCACATAGATAGCGTACACCTCGCCCCGGTAATCAGGCCGGCCTTCTATCGCTTCCCGCAGCGGCCCCCCGCTGACAAAACCGACGATCCCGGCGGTCTCTTCCTCGGCGACAAAGAGGAACGTCTCCGCGTCGCCCCCCTGGAGCCGCTTGCGCCAGCCGCGCGTGCTGATTTCGTAGGACAGACGCCGCAAGAATTCATCGGGCACAATGCCCCGATAGGCCGTCCGCCAGGTGTCCACCTGAACGCGGGCGATAGACTCGGCGTCCTCCGGGCGCGCCGGTCGGATCTGCACAAGGTGTT
>CAZQKE010000081.1:0-41595 GCA_964593865.1 uncultured Anaerolineaceae bacterium
GGCAGGTCCAGCAGGGCGGCTATCTCCTCCAACGCCGCTTCCGGCAACCAACCGCCATAATCCTCCTGGGCCAGCCGCAGCGCGGGCAGCAACGCCGACCGCCCATCGGGATATTCGTCGCGGATTTTGCGAATTTCCGCCCGCGTTTGCTCTTTCAGCCCACCAATCCCTTCTGACACCTAAATATCCCCGTGGTCGTAAATTTCTAAAAACGCCTCATGGCGTTGATAATCACAGACCAACCGTCCGCGCTCTAGCACGTCCTTGAATCCGATGATGAAAGGGACTTCACTGGTTGCAGCCAAATCTGCACGAATCCGCAACTCGCCGCTTTGGTTGTGTTCCTCATCATAAAGAACACAGGTAATGTAACCCGCTGTGACAGAGATAGCACACTCTTCTTTATCCACGAATCCCAGAATCTTGTCTTCCCCGAGCCTTTCGACAGCGCATCTGGCCCAGATTCGGAACGGGATCACCGAAGTTGGAGAACCGGTGTCAATAATTGCCATGAATGGGTGTGTATAACCGTCCCATGTCTTGAAGAACGCCCGGCCCATCAACCGGACAACCGGCACCGATAAAGGATCCTGAGGATCGGGTGGAAACACCTGAAAGACAAGGCGGATTTTAGTAGACATGCCTTCCCTTTTCAACGAACAGGATCATCGGATAGCGACCGTATCGCCCCTCGGCCATCATCTCGGCGTCTTCCAGGCTCCGCGCTGCGCCGACAACCTGGCGGTTGTAAACGATGACCCACTGGTTGGGAAATTGCTGCCGCAACCGGGCGTAATGCTCATAGGCCCATTTCTCATCATCCCAGAACCTCTGCGGGATGTTGCGTACATATTCTTCAGCTGTCATGGCCGTCGCTACACCCATCTTGCCTCCCAAGGACACCAACCTACCAAATTTACCAGCGACCAATCTACCGACTCACCGATCCACTTCTCCCATCGTAATGTCAATGCTGCCGATCATGCTCACCAGGTCGGAAAACATGCTCCCCGGCGCCATGACCCGCAAGGCCGAGATGTTGGAAAAGGACGGCCCCCGGATTTTGCAGCGGTAAGGTTTCGGCCCGCCGTCGGAAACCAGGTAAAAGCCCAGCTCCCCTTTGGGGTTTTCCACGCCGGCATAGACCTCGCCCACCGGCGGATGGAACCCCTCCGTCACCAGCTTGAAGTGGTGGATGAGGGCCTCCATGCTCGTTTCTAGCTCCTCACGGGGCGGCAGACCGAGCTTACGATTGGGGTCCTTGACCGGGCCGGGGCCGATCTGGGCCAATTTGTCCAGCCCCTGGCGAATGATGCGCACGCTCTGGCGCATCTCGGCCAGGCGCACCCGGTAGCGGGCGTAGGCGTCACCGGCGGTCTGGGTGGGGACCTCAAAATCAAACTCCTCGTAGCCGCTGTAGGGCTGCGCTTTGCGCACGTCATAGGCCACGCCACAACCGCGCAGCACCGGGCCGGTGCAGCCCAGGGCAATCGCCTCCTCCGCACCGATGACGGCGATGCCTTCCAACCGCGAGCGGTAGATAGGGTTGCGGGTGAGCATCGTCTCGTACTCATCCAACCGCTTTTCAAAGAGATCGGCAAAGGCCCGCACCTTGCCGGGGAAGGCGGGCGGCACATCCCAACGCAGGCCGCCGGTGGTAAAGTAGCTGGTCGTGATCCGCGCCCCGCAGACCATCTCAAAGATGTCCAGGATCATCTCCCGTTCGCGGAAGGCGTACTGCAGCAGGGCGTGGATCGTGCCCGAAAGGTCCAGCGTTTGCGTGCCGAGCCAGATCAGGTGGGCGGCGATGCGCTGCAGCTCGGCCAAGATCACCCGGATCACCTGGGCGCGGGGCGGGACCTGGGCCTCCACCAGTTTTTCCACGGCCAGGATGTAGGCCAGGTCGTTGGACATCCCGGCCACATAGTCCATGCGGCTGGGGTAGGCGGCGAACTGCTGGTAGGTGCGGTGTTCGGCGATCTTTTCAAAGCCGGAATGCAAGTGGCCGATGTCCGGGGCGGCGTTGACCACCCGTTCGCCGTCCAGCTCCACCACCACCCGCAGCACGCCGTGGGTGGCCGGGTGCTGCGGCCCCATGTTGAGCACCATCGTATCGCCGCGCCCGCTGAACCAGGGCGGCACATCGGAGGGCGGGCTGGGCGCATCCAGCACCTGCTCGCCCAGGCGGGCCAGGGTCGGATCGTCGGCGTTGACGGTGAACTGGACCGCTTCGGGTTGCGGTCCGCCCAGGGGATAATCCTTGCGCAGCGGATGGCCGACCCAATCGTGGGGCAACAAGATGCGGCGCAGCTCCGGGTGGCCCCGGAAGCGGATGCCGAACAGATCGTAGGTTTCGCGCTCGTGCCAATCGGCGGCAGGCCATACGGAGGAAACGCTATCCACCGTAGGTGGATCGCCGGAAAGGGGGACCCGGAGCCGCAGCCGACGGTTGTGCTTGAGCGAGTAGAGCTGATAGACGGCCACAAAGCGCGGCTCCCGGCCCAGGTCCAGCCGGTCCACCGCGCTGACAAAGAGGCACAGGTCGTAGGCCAGGTCCGGCTCATGGCGCAGGGCGCGGCACAGCGGCAGTAGCTCCGCCGCCCGCACCGTGACCGTCGTTTCCCCCCGGAATGTGCCGACATCCAGCACCGCTTCCGGGAACCGCTCGCGGATCTCCCGCTCTTTCACCTTTGCCCCCCGGTTTCCCAATCTTGGAAACTCTCCCCTTGGATCTTTTCGTACAGCTGCATGATCCCGTAAAGCAACGCTTCGGGCCGGGGCGGGCAGCCGGGCACATAGACATCCACCGGGATCAATTTGTCCACCCCCTGGATGACGGCATAGTTCTCAAAAGGGCCGCCGCTGGAAGCGCAGGCCCCCATGGCGATTACCCACTTGGGTTCGGGCATCTGCTCATAGAGCCGCTTGACCACGGGGGCCATCTTTTGCGACACCCGCCCGGAGACGATCATCACGTCCGACTGGCGGGGGGAGCCGCGAAAGACCTCCGCACCAAAGCGGGCGATGTCATGGCGGGGGCCGCCGGCGGCCATCATCTCAATGGCGCAGCAGGCCAGGCCGAACAGAAAGGGAAAGGGGGAGCGGCCTCGGCCCCAATCCACCAGCCGCTCCAACGTAGTGGTGATGACCGCCCCTTCGGGTAGGCGCGCCTCTAATCCCATTCCAGTCCCCCCTTTTTCCAGACGTACACCAGCCCCAACACCAGGATCAGCACAAAGACGCCTGCCTCCACCAGCCCTAGCCAGCGGGGGGCCAGGTCGCGGAACACTACCGCCCACGGGAAGAGGAAGAGGATCTCAATGTCAAACAGGATGAACAACACGGCATAGAGGTAGTAGTGGACGGGAAAGCGGGGGCGGGCCGGGCCGATGGGCAGCTTGCCCGATTCATAGGGCGCGAGCTTGGTCTCCGTCGGGTGTTTGGGGCCGAACAGGGCGGGGGCCAGCACCGCAACGGCGGAAAGGGCCACCGCTACCAGGGAAAAGATCAAAATGGGTACATAGTCACTGGGCATTTGCGTTCGTTCCTTGCATCATCGTAAGCGACCTTGCCCGGCTTGTCACGTCGCCGACATCGGGAAGTTTATCACAACCGGCACCGTTTGTCAAAGAGCAATCCTGGGCGCACACCGGGATGGCCGGGGGAGACGGCGGCGACAAGATATGACATTCCGCCGATTTTCAAGTATAATGGGGGTTGATCAATCTGAGAGGTGACGCCATGCGACGACCCATTCTGGCCGGAAATTGGAAGATGCACATGACCGTTGCCCAGGCGACCGACTTTGTGCGGAGCATCCGCCGGGGGCTGAACGAGATCAAGGGAGTGGACCGGGTGCTTTGCCCACCCTTTACCGCCCTGGCGGCGGTGCGTGAACTGCTCCAAGCGACCGAGATTGCCGTCGGCGCACAAAACATGCACTGGGCGGAAAAGGGAGCCTACACCGGCGAGATCGCGCCGGAGATGGTGGCCGAACTGTGCCAATATGTCATCCTGGGCCATTCGGAGCGGCGGGCCTATTTCGGCGAAACCGACGAACTGGTCAACCGCAAGGTCAAAGCGGCTCTGGCCCACGGCCTGACGCCTATCGTCTGCGTAGGCGAGACGGAGGCCCAGCATGACGCCGGGCAGACCGAAGCGGTGGTCGGCGGCCAAGTGCGCGGCTGCCTGGCGGGCCTCAGCGCGGAGGAGGTGGCCGGGCTGGTCATCGCTTATGAGCCGGTGTGGGCCATCGGCACGGGCAAGGCGGCCACACCTGCCGGAGCAGGGGCCGTCATCGGCTTGACCATCCGGGGGACCATCGCCGAGATGTACGGCGAGGCGACGGCCCAGGCGGTGCGGGTACAATACGGCGGTAGCGTCAAACCGGCCAACGTCGCCGAATTCATGGCCCACCCCGATATTGACGGCGCACTGGTGGGCGGGGCCAGCCTCAAGCCCGATTTCGTCGAACTGGTGCGCATTGCAGCGGAGAAAGTTTCCTGAAAATCTCGGGGGCCGGCAGCGGCTCCGGAGAATACCTACCGAGGAGGGCAGGATGGCGGTTGATCCCAAGATCGCAAAGCTCCGCGAAATGCGGGAGCAGGCCAAACTGGGCGGCGGGCAGGCCCGCATCGAACGGCAACACGCCAAAGGCAAACTCACCGCCCGCGAGCGCATTGAACGGCTGCTGGACCCCGGCACGTTCCGGGAGCTGGACCCCTTTGTGACCCATCGCACCGTGGGGTTTGGCATAGAAGAGCAAAAATATCTGGGCGATAGCGTCGTCACCGGCTGGGGGCGGATCGACGGCCGTCTGGTCTATATCTTTAGCCAGGATTTCACCGTCTTTGGCGGCTCGTTGGGTGAAGTCCACGCCGAAAAGGTGTGCAAGGTGATGGACCTGGCCATCAAGAACGGCGCACCCATCATCGGGCTGAACGATTCGGGTGGGGCACGCATCCAGGAGGGCGTGGTCAGCTTGGCGGCTTATGCCTATGTCTTTTTGCGCAACGTGTTGGCCTCCGGTGTTGTGCCCCAAATTAGCGCCATCATGGGACCCTGCGCCGGGGGCGCGGTCTATTCCCCGGCCATGACCGACTTTATCCTGATGGTCAAAGGGACCAGCTTCATGCACATCACCGGCCCGGAGGTGATCAAGGCCGTGACGCGGGAGGAGGTCACGTCGGAGGAGCTGGGAGGGGCCATGGTCCACAACAGCAAGAGCGGCGTGGCCCACTTTGCCGCCGAGGATGAAGACGACGCCTTCTACCAGATCCGCAAGCTGCTCAGCTACCTGCCCCAGAACAACATGGAGGACCCGCCCTTTGTGCCGACCGACGACCCCACCGATCGCATGGACGAAGCGTTGAACACCATCGTGCCCGACAACCCCAACAAACCCTACGATATGCTGGACATCATCCGCCGCGTCGTGGACGACGGCGATTTTTTTGAAGTACATGCCCATTGGGCGCAGAACATCATCGTCGGTTTTGCCCGGCTGGGCGGCTTTTCGGTGGGCATCGTCGCGCAACAGCCTATGGTCTTGGCGGGGGTGTTGGATATTGATTCCAGCATCAAGGCTGCCCGGTTCATCCGCTTCTGTGATGCCTTCAACATACCGATCATCACCTTTGAGGATGTTCCCGGTTTCCTGCCCGGCGTCGCCCAGGAACACGGCGGCATCATCCGCAACGGGGCGAAGCTACTCTATGCCTATTGCGAAGCAACGGTCCCCAAGATCACCATCATCACCCGCAAAGCTTACGGCGGCGCGTATGACGTGATGAGTTCCAAGCACATCCGGGGCGACATCAATTACGCTTGGCCTTCTGCCGAGATCGCCGTCATGGGGCCGGAAGGCGCGGTCAATATCATCTTCCGCAAACAGATCGCCGCGGCGGAGGACCCGGAGGCGGAACGGGCGCGGTTGGTGGAAGAATATCGGGCCAAGTTTGCCAACCCTTATGTAGCGGCAGCACGGGGCTATATTGACGACGTGATAGAGCCGCAGGAAACCCGTCCTCGGCTCATTGAGGCATTGCAAATGTTGCAGAACAAGCGGGATACCAATCCACCGAAGAAGCACGGAAACATCCCCTTGTAAGACCGGAGGGGAGGTCGGCATGGCAACCGAAATGTGGAAGGAAAAGGCAGCGGAGTTCTTGGGGGACAATAAGCTGGGCGAGCTGGCAGCGATGCTGGCCCAGGTGCAAGGGGACCCGGACCTGAGCGAAACCGACCGTCTGTGGCTTCGCTACTACCAATCCCGTTTGGCCTGGGCGCAACAGGACTGGCGCACCGCTGCGAGCGGCTTCCGGCGATTGCTGGAACAGGACCTGCCGATTGCCCTGCGTGTCCGGGTGCTTCGCTGGTTGGGCGAATCGCTGCACTATGGCGGCCAGTGGCAGGAGCAACTCCTTTTGGAACAGGAGGCATTGGTCCTTTCGTCCGTGCTGGACGATGATAGCAAGCGGGCAGCCATCTACAACCTCATGGGCTGGGCCTACCTGCGCCAAAGCCGCATCCAGGAAGCATTGGTCGCCTTTGAGCACAGCCTTCATCTGTGCCAGGGCATCGGTTCCCGCGAGTACGAAGCCTGGGCGTTGAACAACCTGGGCATCGTCTACCTGCGTCTGGGCGACGCAGCCAAAGCCCTGGATGCCCACCAGGCCAGCCTGGCCATCCGCCGTGAGGAAGGGCTGCGCTTGGAAGAGGGACGCAGCCTGCATAACATTGCCGAAGTCATGGCAGCGCAGGGATACTGGCGTCAGGCGGACAAATATCTGCGCGATAGCGAAAAGATCGCCCGCGAGGTCAACGACCAGATCGGCCTTTCTTACGTCCACTTTACGCGGGGAAACTGGGAAAAGGGGCAAGGGCGGCTGGAGGAAGCGTTGGAGGCTTATCGCCAATCATTGTCACTGCGCAAAGCCGTCGGCGGCCCGGTCCTCATTGCCGAAACCTATTGGGCCATGGCCGATACCTACCGCTTGATGGGTGAATGGCTCCAGGCAGCGGAGCACGCCGAACGTGCCGCTACGGCCTGGCGTCAGGTAGTTGAGCCGTGGGCAATGCGCCAAAACGGCTCAGCGTAGAGAGGGGAGGAAGCAAAATGCCCGAACGCAAGGTCGGCATTGCCCAGGCAGCTCGGTCGTTGACTCGGCCTTTTACCCACACCGTGCTGGGCCAGGTGGATGACTATTGCGCCTATCTGAGCCGCTTCCGGGGAAGGTACAAGTTTCACGAACACGCCCAGGATGAAATGTACATCGTCCTGGAGGGGCAAATTTTCATAGATTTCTACGACGGCCCCAGCATCCCCCTGGATGAGGGAGAAACACTGGTGGTCAAGGCCGGAGAACGGCATCGCTCCCGCGCCGAAAAAGATGCCCTGGTGCTAATGTTCAAAGCGGCCCATCTGTTCGCCGAGTAGGCGGCGTGTTCTGCCAAAGTCAGCTCGCTTTGCGGAATAGGAAGTCAACATGCCATCACCATTTCCCGGCATGGACCCTTATTTGGAAGGCGAAATGGGGCAGGAATTCCGCGAGACACCGGCGGGCGCCATCCGCGCTCGGCTCATGTCTCGCTTGCCATCCAAATATGTGGCCTTGCTGTCCAAGGGGTACGTGATTGACCACCCCATCATGGGCATCTTTGGGTTGCCGCCGGAGCGCGCTTTCTACCCCGACGTCCACGTTGCCGCGCCGCCGGGAGCATTGTTGACCACACCGCCGCCCGAATTGAGCGAGAAAGATGCGGCCTGGATGGATAAAATATCACGCAAAGCGGGATTTCGCAAATAGGTTTGTCCGTTCAATCAGGTAGGAAGGGTCAAGAGTCTATGGAAAATACGCCTGTCCGCATTTGTGACACCATCTTGCGCGACGCCCACCAGAGCTTGTTGGCCACGCGAATGCGCACCGACGACATGCTGCCCATCGCCGAAAAACTGGACCAGGTGGGTTACTGGTCGGTGGAGATGTGGGGCGGGGCCACCTTTGATTCGGCCATGCGCTTCCTCAACGAAGACCCCTGGGAACGCATCCGCAAGCTGAAGGAAAAAATGCCCAACACCCCTTTCCAGATGCTCCTGCGGGGGCAGAACGTGGTGGGCTACAAACACTATCCAGATGATGTGCTGGAACGGTTTATCGTCAAGGCCCACGAAAACGGCATTGACGTATTCCGCATCTTCGACGCCTTGAACGATGTGCGCAACATGCAAAAAGCCGTTGAAGTCGTCAAGAGGGAAGGCGCCCTGGCCGAAATGGCAATCTGCTATACCATCAGCCCGGTCCACAGCGTGGACTCTTTTGTGGAAATGGCCCGCGTCCTGGAGGATATGGGAGCCGACACCATTTGCATCAAAGACATGGCCGGGCTGCTTTCGCCCTATGTGGCCTATGAATTGGTAGGTCGCCTCAAGGAGGAGGTCAATCTGCCCATCCACCTGCACACCCACTACACCAGCGGGATGGCTATGGCTGCCGTGCTCAAGGCGGTAGAAGCCGGCGTAGACATCGTGGACACGGCCATCTCGGCCCTGTCCATGGTCACATCCCAACCGCCGACCGAAACCCTGGTCCGCATCCTGCAAGAATCGCCCCGCGACACCGGCCTGGACCTGGACCTGCTGGCCGAAATCAGCAGCTACTTTGCCCAGGTGCGCAAAAAATATGCCGCCTTTGAGAGCGGCATGAAGGGTGTGGACGTGCGCGTCCTGCAGTTTCAGATCCCCGGCGGGATGCTTTCCAACCTGGTCTCCCAGCTCCGCGAACAGGGGGCCGAAGACCGCTACGCCGAAGTGTTGGAAGAAGTCCCCCGCGTGCGGGCCGAGATGGGCTACCCGCCCCTGGTCACGCCCAGCAGCCAGATCGTAGGCACACAGGCCACCCTCAACGTTGTCCTGGGCGAACGGTACAAAGTCATCCCTGCCGAGATCAAAAACTATGTGCGGGGCTACTACGGCCGTCCTCCGGCCCCCATCGACCCGGAGATTAAAAAGAAGGTGATCGGCGACGAGGAGCCGATTGATTGCCGCCCCGCCGACCTGCTGGAGCCGGGCATGGAGAAGGCGTGGGCCGAGATCGGCGACTTGGCCGAAAGTGAAGAAGACGTGATCAGCTACGCTCTGTTCCCCCAGGTAGCCCGTCCCTTCCTGGAACGGCGCAAAAAGGGCATCGGGGCCAGGGAAGCGATGGTCGCGGCAGTGGCCGCCGCGGTGGTCCGGCAGCACCGAGCCAAACCGGTAGCCGCAACCGCCCAGGCCGGCCCGACCGTTTCGCCCTGGAAGATGGCCTGGCGGCCTCGACAGGGGCGATGGATGGGCTTGATTGACGGCGCGGGAGGGATGCGATGACACAAAGGCAGGAGTTCACCCTGACTCTGGACGGCACGGCCTACCAGATCGTTGTGGACGGCAACTCGTTCCTGGTCAACGGGCAGCCTTTTACCGTGGGGTTCGAGGATGAACGGGTGCTGGTGGACGGTGCGCCCTACGATGTGCAGCTCAAAGGCGACCAGGTCGTGGTGGGCGGCATCACCTACAGTTTGCAAGTTGAGGGACTGGAGGGCGGCAAGAGCAGCCCCAGAGCAAAGCCCTCTGCTCCGGCCGGCGAGGGGGCGGTGACGGCCATCATGCCGGGCAAGATCATCCGCGTTCTGGTCACCGAGGGGGATGAGGTGGCCGAGGGAGATGTCATCTGCATCCTGGAAGCGATGAAGATGGAAAACGAGCTCAAGGCGCCCCAGGCGGGCATCGTCAAGAAGTTGCACGTGCAGCCGGGCCAAGATGTAGTCCGCGGAGCGGTGTTGGCCGAGATTGAGAGCTGATCGTTGCGCCGAAGAGGAGAGATACAGGTATGTCCGACGAACAGATCCGTCAACTACAGGCCGAATGGGAAGCCACTACCTTGCACAAGACCTTGACCCGCTTCCCGGAGCGGCAGACCTCGTTCCAAACCGAATCGGGAATCCCCGTGGAGCGAATCTACACACCGGCGGACGTTGAAACCGATTATGTCCGCGACCTGGGCTTTCCCGGCGACTACCCCTTCACCCGCGGCGTCCAGCCGACCATGTACCGGGGCCGCTTCTGGACCATGCGCCAGTATGCCGGGTTCGGCACGGCCCAGGAGACCAACGCCCGCTACAAATACCTGTTGGAACAGGGGCAAACCGGCCTTTCGGTCGCCTTTGACCTGCCGACCCAGATCGGCTACGATTCGGATGACCCCGTTGCCGCCGGGGAGGTGGGCAAGGTCGGCGTTGCCATCTCGTCGTTGGAGGACATGGAAACCCTGTTCGACGGTATCCCCCTGGACAAGGTCTCCACCTCCATGACCATCAATGCCCCGGCGGCGGTGCTGCTGGCCATGTATGTCGCCGTCGGCAAAAAGCAAGGGGTGGACCCGGCCAAACTGCGGGGCACGGTTCAGAACGACATCCTGAAGGAGTATATCGCCCGTGGAACCTACATCTTTCCTCCCGGTCCTTCCATGCGGCTCATCACCGACCTGTTTCGCTACTGCCACGAGAACATCCCCCGTTGGAACACCATCAGCATCAGCGGCTACCACATCCGCGAGGCCGGTTCCACGGCGGTGCAGGAGGTGGCCTTTACCCTGGCCAACGCCATCGCTTACGTCCAGGCGGCCATCGAGGCCGGGCTGGCCGTGGACGATTTTGCTCCGCGCCTTTCCTTCTTTTTCAACGCCCACAACAACCTGTTGGAGGAGGTCGCCAAGTTCCGGGCCGCCCGGCGGCTGTGGGCGCGGATCATGCGCGAGCGGTTCGGAGCGCAAAACCCCAAATCGTGGCGGCTGCGCTTCCACACCCAGACCGCCGGTTCTATGCTCACCGCCCAGCAGCCGGAAAACAACGTAGTGCGCGTCACCTTGCAGGCGTTGGCGGCGGTCCTGGGCGGGACCCAGAGCCTGCACACCAACTCCCGCGATGAAGCGTTGAGCCTGCCCACGGAGCAATCGGTTCAGATCGCCCTCCGCACCCAGCAGATCATCGCCTACGAAAGCGGCGTGGCCGATTCGGTCGACCCCCTGGCCGGGAGCTACCTCATTGAAAAGTGGACCGACGAAATAGAACGACGGGCGGTGGAGTACATTGAAAAGATAGACTCCCTGGGCGGCGCACTACGGGCCATTGAACAAGGTTTCATCCAACGGGAAATCCAGGAAAGTGCCTATCGGTGGCAACTGGCCGTGGACCGGGGTGAAAAGATCGTCGTCGGCGTCAACCGCTTCCAGGTGGAAGAGGAGCTGAACCTGGACCTTTTGCGTGTGGACCCGGCGGTGGGGGAGCGGCAGGCAGCCCGGCTCCGCGCCCTGCGGCAACGGCGGGACAACGAGGCGGTGTCGGCGGCCCTTTCGCGCCTGGAGACGGCGGCGCGGGGCGACGACAACCTGTTGCCTTTCATCTTGGACGCCGTGGAAAAATACGCCACCCTGGGTGAGATCTGCGGCGTGTTGCGCGGCGTGTTCGGCGAGTATCAAGCCCCGACGCTGTTCTGAGGGCGCAAGTGGCGATTCAAGTCGCTCCCTTTGGGCCTGGGGCCGGGCGTATTCGTGCATTCGTGTATTCGCGCCCGCTTTGGCGGTTCCAAGATTTGAACCGCAAAGGCGCGAAGGACGCAAAGGAAAAAAGTAAGAAAACCTTCGCGCTCTTGGCGTCTTGGCGGTTCCAAGATTCGAACCGCAAAGGCGCGAAGGACGCAAAGGAAAGAAGAAAACTTTGCGCTCTTGGCGTCTTTGCGGTTCCAAGATTTGAACCGCAAAGGCGCAAAGGACGCAAGGGAAAGGAGAAAAAGTAAGAAAACCTTCGCGCCCTTAGCGTCTTGGCGGTTCCAACCGCGATTTTCTTGCGCCACCGGGCCGGGCGTATTCGTGCATTCGCGTATTCGCGCCCGCTTTGTGGACGGCCCGCATTATTTTCGAGGAAAGCATGGACAAGGACATTGAATTTTACCATAAATTACGCAGGACGATCAAAATCTGGGCCGGAGGCGAGCAAAGCCAGACCAACCGGTACTTGGATTTCATCTTGGCCGGTCCCGACCTGTTCATGCTGCTCAGCCGCCTTGCGCGGGACGAGCGGATGAGCCGCGAGGACCGGGCCAAGCTGGCCGGCGCGGCGGCCTATTTCGTCAACCCCCTGGACCTCATGCCCGAACTGCTCCTGGGGCCGCCCGGCCTAATAGACGACATCGCCCTGGCTGCCCTGGTCCTTCATGACGTGCTGGAAACTACCGATCCGGCCATCATCCGCGAGCATTGGGAAGGCAACACCGACATCCTGGAATTGATCCGCCGCATCCTGGCCGTGGCCGACACAATGGTCGGCGGCCCCGTCTGGAGACAGCTGATCGCCGCCGCCCGCCGCTTTGCTACCGCATCCCGTCCCTGAAAGGGGAACCATCCGCCATCTCGGCAAAGGCAGAGAGGAGGACGTGATCGGAGGTCGCCGTCGGGCGGCAGGTTTGCTGCTGGCCGCTGCTTTGGTCCTGGCCGTGGGGGGCCAGGTCTACTTTTTTTACCGCCGTGCTTATCTTTGGGATGGCCTGTTTCTGCATGGGCTGGCCGCGCTCTGCTTTGTGCTGGCCTGGCGATGGAGCCTGCCTCCCCGCCGCCGTTCCCCTTCGGCGTTGACCCACCGACCGGGCGGGCGACCGCTTCCGGCGGTCCTCCCGGCCGTGGGATTGTTCTTCTCCCTGACCGCCATCATCCTCGGCCGGGGGCGAACTTGGGATCAGGCCACCGGTGACGTGGTGTTCTTCTGGTTCCTGGGGCTGATGGCCGCCGGCCTGGCCGCCCTGTGGCCGACTCTACAGTCGCTCCCTCCTCGGCGGGAATGGGCCTCGCGCCTGCGTCGTTTCCTGCGCCGCACCCGGTCGGAGGCGGCGACCGTCCTCGCCCTGACGCTGCTGGCCGCCGTTCTGCGCCTTTCCGCCCTGGCCGATGTGCCCTTTACCGTGGGCGGTGATGAGGCGTGGCACGGCCTTTTGGCCCGGCAGGTGCTCCGCGGCGAGCTGCGCAACCCCTTTGTCATGGGATATATGTCTATGCCCACCGCCTTTTACTGGCCGTTGAGCTGGTCGTTGCGGCTGGTGGGCGACGGCGTGACCGGTCTGCGCGTTCCGGCGGCCCTGGTCGGCAGCCTGACCGTGCCGTTGCTCTATCTCTTTGTCCGCGATCTGTGGGGACGACGGTTGGCCTTCCTTTCCGCCCTCTTTTTGGCGACGTGGGATTACCCCCTCCACTACAGTCGCCTGGGAGCCAACAACATCTGGGACCCCCTCTTTGTGCTGCTGGCCTTTTGGGCGTTGGACCGGGGGTTGGTCGGGCGGGGGAAAAGGAGCCAAGCCGTCGGCTACTTTTTGGCCGTGGGGCTGATCACGGGTCTGGGAATGCTCTTTTACACCGGGGCGCGTCTCCTGCCGCTGTTGATCGTCGTGTACGTCGCCTTTGTCCGGCTCCGAAGGCGGCGGGTGGAGCGGCCGGGCCTGCACCTGGGCCTGCTTCTGATCGCCTTTCTCATCGCCGCCGGGCCGATGTTGAGTTACGCCCTGGCCCACCCCGACGATTGGAACGCCCGTATCAACCAGGTAGGCATCATCCAGTCCGGTTGGCTGGCGCGGGAACCGGCCCTCACCGGCAAGAGCGTGCCCGTCATCCTGGCCGAACAGTTCCTGCGGGCGGCGGGGGCTTTTCACGTCTTCCCCGACCGGACGGTGTGGTACGGCGCGGACCGGCCTTTGCTGAGTTTCGGAGCGGGGATTTTTGCCCTGCTGGGCATGGCCTGGGCCGTGGCCCGCCGGCGCGACCGCCGCTATTTCCTGGTGCTGCTCTGGTTCTGGTCGGTCATCATCATCGGCGGGATGCTGACCGAAAGTCCGCCTTCAAGCCAGCGGCTGGTCATCGCAACCCCGGCGGTTGCGGTGTTGGTGGCCCTGGGCCTGCTCAAAACGGTGCAGTTAGGCAGGCGCGTATTGGCCGCTCGGCGAAGGTGGGAAAATATAGCCCTTGCCTTGCCGATCCTGTTACTGGCCGTGGGCAACGTGCGTTACTATTTTGTCGAGTACACCCCCCAACGCCGTTACGGCGGGGCCAACGGCGAGACGGCGACCATGATCGGCCACTATTTGCAGGGTTTGGCGGCAGGCGAGCAGGTTTACCTGCTGGGTGCGCCGCGCCTCTATTGGAGTTTCGGCACGATGGAGTTTCTGGCCCCCCAGGTGGAAGGCCACGATGTGGTCGAGCCACTGACCGCTCCGCCCGATTTCGTGGATCCGCAGCGGGGGGCGGTGTTCATCATCTTGCCCCACCGCCGCGGCGAATTGTCCCGGCTGCAGCAAGCCTTTCCCGACGGCGATCTGCGTGAATTCCATGACCCCCAGGGGCGGCTGCGCTTCGTTGTCTATCGGGTGGGGGGCGTCCCTGCGGAGGATCCCTCCGACAGCCCGTGAGGTGGGAATATGAGAAAGTGGCCGGGTGACAAACCGTTCCACACCCTGTTGCTGCTCACCGAGCGACCGGGGAAGTGGCCCCTTTGGACGATAGCGGCCTTTTCCCTGATCCTGGCCGCCGCTGCCGGTTGGTTCTGGGCAGCGGCGACGGAGGACCCGGCCCTGGCCGCCGCCGTGGCCTTGGGGCTGGCCCTCTGTGCCCTGGCCGATGGGCTGCTGCTGGTTTCCTTGCCTCGCCGGGGCATTTCCTTTGGGCCGCCCCAGCCCCCTTTGTTGGCCTTGAGCCTTTTGCGCTGGCTGCTGGCCCTCCTCGCCGTGATGCCTGCCCGGCACCGGCCCTTGCTCACCCTGCCGATTCTGGCGGCCGTCCAGGGAGGCATTTGGATTCTATTGGCCTACGGAACCCTGGTCGAGCCGTTTCGCCTGCGTGTCACCTTGCTCAAGATCCCCAGCGAAAAATTCGCCAATCCGGGCCACCCGCTGCGCATTGTCCAGCTCTCCGACCTGCACGTAGAGCGGCTCACCCGCCGCGAGCACATCCTGCCGGACCTGGTCGCCGGACTCAAGCCGGACGTGATTGTACTCACCGGTGACCTGCTCAACACCACCTACAACCGGGATCAGCGTGCCCTGGCCGATCTGGGGGAACTGCTGGCTCGCCTGGACGCGCCCGGCGGCCTGTATGCCGTTTGGGGAACGCCGGAGGTGGACCATCCTGCTTTTTTGCATCCCTTGCTGGAGCGGTTGGGGGTCACCGTACTGGAAGACAAAGCCGTGGAGGTTTCCCTCCACGGGCACACGCTGTGGATCATGGGGCTGCGCTGCACCCGCGACCTGGAGGCCGACGCTGCCCGACTCCGTCCCTTGCTGGAGGCTGCGCCGCCGGGGGCCTTTACCCTCCTCCTCTACCACACGCCCGACCTGATGCCCCGCGTCGCGGCCCTGGGTGTGGACCTCTACCTGGCCGGGCACACCCACGGCGGCCAGTGGCGGTTGCCCGGTTTCGGAGCCATCCTGACCAGTTCCCGTTACTGGAAACGCTACGAAGCCGGTCACTACCGCCATGGGGCAACGCACCTCTACGTCAGCCGTGGAATCGGGCTGGAAGGATTCGGCACGCCCCGCGCCCGCTTTTTCTGCCCCCCTGAGATCGTGGCCGTCACCCTGACCGGCCCGGAGCCGGAGTGAGTGCCGTGTTCGGCCCCTGGACCCCCTTTGTCGCCCTGGTTGCTACGCTGCTGCCCCTTTTGTGGATCAAGCGGCGCATCACCGAGAACCTGGGCGAGCTGAGTATGCGCTGGCTGGGTGACCGGGACGTGGCCTTGTACGTCTATTTCGTCGTCCTTCTACCGGGGGTGGTCCTTCACGAAACAAGCCATTGGCTGGCGGCCAAACTGTTGGGCGTCAGGGTTCGCAAATTCAGCTTAGGGCCGGTGCGTCGGGGCCGCAAAGTAACACTGGGATCGGTGCAGGTAGGGAAGGCGGACCCGGTGCGCTTCAGCCTCATCGGCCTGGCCCCTCTGGTTGCCGGTTCCGCCGCCATCTTGGCCATCGGCTACGGTGTGTTGGACATCGGCACGTTGGGCGACCTGCTCGCCGAAGGTGGGGTGGAAGGCTTGCTGACCGGCCTGGGACGGTTGTGGCGCGTGCGTGACATCTGGCTCTGGCTGTACGTCATTTTTGCCATTTCAAACGCCATGCTCCCCAGCGAGGCGGACCTGGCCGTCGTGCGTCCCGTGTTGCTCTTTTTGGGCCTTGTGGCCACGGCGATCTTGCTGATCAACGGCGTACCGGCCATCCCCCCGACGGTGGTGGAGGGGATAGGCACAGTGGTCGGCTCCCTGGCCGTTGCCTTTGCCCTGACGCTGGCCGTGGACCTCCTGTTCGGCGGCGTCATTGCTGCCCTGGTGTGGATCACCGCCTGGGCGCAAGGGTGGTAAACGCCACATTTTTTCACATTGACGGTCGTAGGGCGTATCCTTTTGCCCTTTGACCTGTTAAGCCGAATAGACGAACAAGGTGTCAGATCACACATAAAGGAGGGTACTATGAAAAAGGTTCTGACTCTTGCGCTATTGCTGGCCTTGATCGTGACCGCCGCTCCGGCCCTGGCCTCCGGCCAAGAAGACCGCATTGCCGGAGAGATCATCTCCCTGGACGGAGTGGCCGGTACGATCACCATCCAACCGCCTTACGGCGATCCGGTGACGATCCAAACTTCTGCCGAAACCGAGTTTTACCGCCAGATTCCCCAAGGGGGCTTGGAAGTAATCGCCTTTGGGGACCTGGCCGTGGGGGACCGCATCGTCACCGAAGGGGAGTGGGCAGGAGACCTGTTCAACGCCGAGGAGGTTGTCGTCGTTTCCTCGGCCACCTCGCCGCCCCCCGCCACCGAGACCATCCACGGCGTCATCACCGCCTTGGATGCCGTATCGGGGACGATCACCGTACAGACGCCCACCAACGCGGTGGTGACGGTACAAACCTCCCCCAGCACCGAATTCTACCGCGCGCGTCATCACGGGAACTTGGAACCGATCACCTTCTCCGACCTGGCCGTGGGGGATGGTGTGCGGGCTACAGGGGAATGGGCAGGCGATCTGTTCAACGCAGACCGCGTAATTGACATGCCCACCGATCCGCCTCCCCAGCCCGAAGTGGTCAACGGCGTCATCACCGCCCTGGATGCCGTATCGGAGACGATCACCGTTCAGGTCGGCCACGACGGCTCTACCGTGCTGATTCAAACCTCCGATGAGACCGAATTCTACCGCGCCGTCCACCCCGGCTGCCTGGAAGAGATCACCTTTGCCGATCTGGCCGTCGGGGATCGGATAGGAGCCGAGGGGGAATGGGAAGACGGCCTGTTTGAGGCCGAAAAGGTTGTGCTCATGCCCTCCGATTCCTCCTCTTTTGAGACGGTTGAGGGCGTCATCACCGCCCTGGATGCCGTGTCGAAGACGATCACCGTCCAGGACCACCACGACGGTTCGGCAGTGACGGTCCAGACCTCCGACGAAACCGACTTTTACCGCATGTCCAATTACAGTGAGCTGGAAGAGATCTCCTTTGACGACCTGACGGTGGGCAGCCAGATCGTCGTCACGGGGACCTGGGATGGTGATGTCTTTGACGCCGACAAAGTCGTGGTGATGTCTCAAGCGACGCAGCAGCGGGCACGCATCTTGCCGGTGCGGGCACGTCTCCAGGCAGGACAAGGCTTGGCGCGGCGGCGTTAGGATCCTACAATGGCTTGACACGAGTTTCGCAGCTACCCTCTCGTCGAATCGGCGAGAGGGTAGTTGTGATCCTTGATGGCGCGCCGAGCGCACGCCGCAGGTTTTCCGAAGGGGGATAACATGGCGAAAATTTGGAAACACGTTTTCTTCGTCTTCACGCTCCTTCTACTCGCTTTGGTTCTCGGCGGCTTGGTAACCGCTTCGGCTCAAGGTACGACGACCTACCGCGTCTGTACCGCAGGCCCCCCTACCTGCGATTTTTCCTCCATCCAGGCGGCGGTAGATGCTGCTGCCGACGGGGATACCATTCAGGTTGCCGAAGGAAAGTATAGCGCGGTGCAGAGCCGCCCTGCTCCGGCAGGCTATCCGGGACCGGCGACCATCACCCAGGTCCTCTATATCTCCAAATCGGTGACGATCCGAGGAGGATATACAACGGGCAATTGGGCGGATTCTGACCCCGAAGCGCACCCAACGATCCTGGATGCCCAAGATCGGGGGCGGGTGCTGTTCATCGCCGGAGACATTTCACCCACGATTGAGGGATTGATCTTGACCAACGGCAACGCTACCGGGCTGGGTGGCTCCCCCTGGACCGATGCCGGGGGCGGCATCTATATCCTGACCGCCACCGCAACCCTGCAAAACTGCGTGGTGGAAGCCAATATCGGCGGCACATCCTCCTGGGGAGGGACGGGTGGTGGGTTGTACCTGACCTCCAGTCAGGCCGTCATCCGCAACAACCTGTTCCGCCACAACGCCGCCGCCGTAGCGGGGACGGGCTACGGCGGTGGACTATCCCTCTACAACGACCGGGCTGCGGTGAGCGGCAATGAGGTGTACAGCAACACGGCCAGCCTCGCCGGATGGGGGTATGGCGGAGGGGTGTCTCTGTATGCCAGCAACGCAGTCCTGACAGACAACGAGATATACAGCAACACGGCCAGCAGTGCAGACCTGGGTTACGGCGGTGGAATCCACGCCGCGAAAGGACACGCCCTACTTGCCGACAACACCATCCAGGAGAACACGGCCAGCACCGCTTCCGACGGTTACGGCGGCGGCATTGCTCTGGACCAGGTCCTTGCCGTCATCGTCAGGACCGCCATCACGAGCAACAAGGCGACCTCCGACGTCGGGTCTTACGGTTACGGCGGCGGGTTGGACCTGTGGAAGAGCGATGCGGTCCTGGTCGGCGACATCATTCGGGACAACGCAGCCGGTGATAGCACTTGGGGCTACGGCGGCGGGTTCAGTGTTTCGAACAGCACCATGCAGCTCATCAACACCGCCATCTTGGGCAACCGAGCCGAGGAAGAGGGGAGCGGGCTGTTGCTCAGCGGGAGCACGATCTCCTTGACTCACACCACGCTGGCCCAGAACATCGGCGGCGATGGGAGCGGCCTCCACCTGGCCAACAACAGCTCCGCCGTGCTGACGAACACCATCCTGGTCAGCCATACCGTGGGCATCACGGCGACGGTCGACAGCCGGGCGACACTGGACGGCGTCTTGTGGAACGGAAATGTCGCCAACAGCGGCGGCCTGGGCCTCGTCACCGTCGCCCACGCGACAACGGGCAGCCCTGCTTTTGCCGCCGACGGATACCACCTCACGGCAGCCTCGGCGGCTTTGGACGCCGGAATCGACGCCGGGGTCACGCAGGATATTGACAATTCGCTGCGCCCCTACCAGGCCCCGGACCTGGGAGCCGACGAATACTGGCCGCCCGGTGCACTGCACAGGCTCTTTTTGCCGCTGGTGATGCGCCAGACTCCCTAAGCCGATTTTGGCCAAAGAACCTCCCGCAGGTCGCCGGGCCGGAGGCTCCGTTGAACCTGCGGGAGGTTGAAAACGGCCCAAGTCGTGCCTTTTTGGAGCTGCGGCCGGACATCCGCCTGCGCAGATGCACCCCGCCAACGGCCTGCAGGGTGCGGTCTCAACTCCGTGCCTGCGTGTATTCGCACCCCGCCCGTGGCGATACTAGTCCGAATCCAGGGTATGGAGCATAGCCAGAGCAAAGCGGGTGGCCCGCTCCAACCCCTCCGGCTCCAGATGGGCCGAGTCGTCCTCGTAACGATGCCAGTTGGCCAACCAGCCATCCTCCCCCACGCCGACCAAGCAAATGCCCCGAAAGCCCCGTCCCCGCAGAGCGCCCACCTCCTCCAGGATGACCATTTCCTGCCCCCCGACGCCCAGCTCCGGGTAGTAGCGGGCGGTCCTTTCGGCCCAGGCCAACGATTCGGGATCGGGGGCATAGGGGGTTAGGTAGGAGAAGCTGCTGTGGCGGGTGACATAGGCGATTTGGCGTGTGCCGACCATTTCAAAATCAAGGAACCAGGCATCGCGCAGCCGCTCACCATAGGCGTCCAAAAGGGCGTGCATCCCCACGCAACCGACCTCTTCGGCGGCGGTGAAGGCCAGCCAAACCTCGGTGTGGTCCAGGGGCGAGCGGTGCAGATGGGCGGCCAGGCCCAGTAGGCAGGCCACTGCCGAAGCGTTGTCCCCCGCCCCGGCGATGTAACCGCCCCGTTCATCGTTGAGCAGGTAAAGGAAAGCCAGTCCCAGGCCCACCAGCGTCGCCTTTTGGACGAAGGCAGCTCCTTTTCCGGCCCCCAACGCCCCGGCGATCTGGGCCAGACCGTTGGCCGCCAGGGCCGCTTCCGCCGCCGTGGCCGAAGCGGTCAGCATCTTTTTGAGACCGGGAGCGAAGGAAAAACGGTGCTTGTTGGTATCTGTATGGCCCACCAAGACGACGGTATGCCGCCGCCCCTGCCGGGCGGGGATGCGGGCGATCAGGTTGGCCGTGGGGCGTTTGGGAAACAGGGGCGAAAGCAGATGACGGCCCCCCTGGGTGACCTGCCACAGGTGATAGGCCCCCGTCAGGGCGGCCAATCCGCCGACCAACTTGCCCACCCGCCCCATCCGCCCCAGGCCGTTCCCGGTCAGGGCCAGCAAGGCAGGAACGCCGATGGTATAGCCCCAGGTATCCCAGGCCAACAGCGGCATCTCTTCCACGTCGTCCAGGCCGATCTCGTCCAGAACGCGCCGGATATAGGCTCGGGCTTGGGCTTCTTGGGGATGCCCCGCGGGACGGGGACCGATCCCCTCCGCCAGGGCTTGGACGTGGGCATACAGGGCTTTGGCGGTCAAAGGATCGCTCATGCAAAACCTCCTACAAGTCCTCTCCCAGGCTGTGGAGCAGCCGCTCGGACGTGCTCTGCCACCACGTCGTCGATGGGTGTCCCAATTGGCCTTCCACGCCACCAAGTTGCTGCCAGACGCGGTTGAAGCGGGCGGCGGCATCTCCCTGCGCGCCGGATGTCGGCTGCCAGATTTCCAGGTTTTTCCCCTCGCGCAACACGGCCAGGCTGCTGCCGTCGGGGCTGAAGGCTGCCTCGCCCACGTAGCCTATCCCCAGCCACGCTGCCTGCTGCTGCCGGGCCAGATCCCAGAACTCTATCCCTTCGGAGCCAAAGACGGCCAACAACACGCCGTCACCGCTCATATCGCCGCCGCTTCCACCATGCTCGAGAGTCATCGTGCCCCGATTGGTCCCATCGGCCAGCCAAGCATCTACGGCCAAAGAGGTCAGGGTCCAGAGCCGGTTCTCCGTTCCGGCAAAGAGGTCTTGGACCGAACCCCGCGTGTGGAAGGCGGTGATCTGCATTCCATCACTCACCTGCCATCCCTGGACGGTGCTATTGTACAACCCGGCCCACACCCGTTGCCCATCGGGGCTGAAGGCGACGGCGAAAATCATCGGCGGGTGCGTGCCCTGGTATGTCGCTTTGATGTCATGGCGCAACGTCCCCTGCTCCACATCCCACAGCCGCAGCCGCGCGTCGGTGGAGGCACTGGCCAAAAGGCGACCATCGGGGCTAAAGGCCATATCCATTACCGAATAGTCGTGGCCTTCTAGGGTGCGGACCAAGCTCCAATCGCTTACCTGCCACAGGTCAATGCGGTTGGTAATCGTCCCCTCTACGCGGGTGACGGCCAGGAAGCGACCATCGGGTGACCAAGCCAGTCGACCGGCGGCGATCTCCTGGGGCAAGGCGACCGGCTCCAGGGTGTCGGCCCGGTAAAGGTGCAGTTTTCCATCCTGGGAAAGGGCCAAAAAACGGCTATCGGGGGACCAGGTCAGGCTGCGGGCACTTTCCCCCACGCCGGTCTGCTGCACCTGGGAAAGCTGCCCCACGTTGGCCGGGGTGATGCCCTGTGCCCCGGCAGACGGCGTAGCCGATGGTGGCGCGGTGGGAGGAATCGTGGGGGTGGCGGGAGGCGCAGTCCGGTCGCCGGGGCCGTAAGCACGCAGTGTCTCTCCCAGGATGTAGACGCGATCTCCATCCACGGCCAGATCCCGCGCTTTGGCTTCGCCCAGGGCGACCTGTTGTTGCACCCGGCCATCGGTCGCATTTAGGATCAAGAGGTATTCGGCCCAATCCCGATCCCGGGCAATGGCGACGACGGCATCGGCGGCGGCCACCAGGTTGACAACCGACCACTGCGCGGCGGGCAGAGCCGTCCACCGGGTCCGCCCGTCGGCTGCATCCAGGGCCACGAGCGCATCGCCGCTTCGCTCCGACGATGCCGCAGAAGGGGCAGCAAACACCAACCCCTGCGCTACGGCGATCTCGGCAGGGTAGGCATCCCAGTCGGTGCGCCACAGCTCCCGGCCCCCGGCGGCGTCCAGGGCAGCGATGGAATCAAAGGCACTGGCGAAGAGGCGTCCGCCGGCGTAGGCCAAGTGCAGGACCGGGTCATCTTCCCGCTTTTGTTCCCAAAGACGCTCGCCCGTGTCCGCACGGAAGGCAGCAATGGTGTCGGCGTAGAAGGTTGTGCCGTCGCCGGCGTGGGGACGGTCATACCCCGGCACGCGCCACAGTTCCTGCCCGTTGGCAGGGTCTAAGGCGATCATGGCCGGGTTGCTCCCCACGGTAGGAGCTACGGCAACGGTGTTCCCGGCGACGACCGGCATGTAGCCAAAGACATCCATTGTTACCGGCCAGGACCACAAGGACTGCCCGGCGGAAGAGAAAGCGGCCAAAAGGCCCCGTGTTGATTCCACGGCCATTCCGGCTTCGGTGAATCGTTCCTCCGCCCCGATGATGACCGTGTCACCGGTCAGGGCGATCTTGCCGTCGGTGGTGGACAGGGGCTTCTCGTCGGGCCAGATGGCGCGGCAGACCTGTTCCGCTCCGGTGGCAGCATCCAAGACACAAAAAGAGCCGCCGTCGGACAGGACGAAAAGTCGTCCTCCCACGGCGGCCAGAGCTACAGGGCTATCCCCCAACACACCCCATTCCCAAAGAAGCGTCAAGGAATCGCCGGGATGGGCATCGGGGTTGGCGCGGGCGTTACCCGGCCCGCCGAAGCTTGCCGTCCAGCCGCCGACCGTAGGCGGCGGGATGGCGGTCGGCGGAGGTGCAACGGTCGCAGCGGGGGATGCCACAGGGGGAGGAATCGCGGTCGGTCGAGCCGGGGCAGAGGTGGGCGAAGCGACGACGGTGATGATCGGCGGCGAGGATGTCGGTGTGGCGGTGAGAACGATCACCAGCGGCGTCGAATCCCCGCCGCCGCAGGCCGCGAGCAAAGCAACCAAAATGACAAGAATCCAGCCCACAGGGATTGTTTTCATCGTCTCCTCCGGTGGTGTCCGGCCGTTTGAGTGCGCGCCGAACGGTACAAGGCGAAGAGGCGATAAATTCTGCGCAGAAAATCGGCGTCTCCCGCTCCTCTGCGGCGAACCCTATCCTACAAGCCCAGCAGTTGGGATTTCTTGGCCTCAAATTCGGCGTCGTTGATGATGCCCCGGTCACGCAAGGTGGCCAGCCGTTCCAGTTCGTCGAGGTAGGATGCTTCGGTAGCCCCGGCCCCTGAAGCGGTCCCCGGCTCGGAGCCGGATTCTAGAGCAGCATAGTCGCTCTCGGTCATCTCCATACTTTGGATGCCCAGTTCGTTCATGGCCTCCTGCAAATCTTGATCGCTCAACTCCTCCGGCGGGACACCGGTGTACTCTTGGATGCGGTCGGCATCCCGCTGGGCCAGCTTGACACCGGCGTACGCTGCTCCCCCGGCGGCCAGGACGACCGCCCCGCCGACCAAGATGCGCCTCCTTCGCCTACGGCGGCGGTACACCCGCCGTGCCCTGCGCCGGGCCGGACCGGCCACAACCGCCCGACGGCGCACCGTCCGTCGTGTGGTGCGGCGGGCCGTCCGTCGCGCCGTCCTTCTGGCAACTCGTCTTCCACGCATTGATCATCCTCCTATCGAAAATTGTTGTGTCCGCGGCCCCGGCGAATCGCCCCTATCGCCGCGATTGGCTTCCTCGCCTGGGGATCGGCAAACTTCCGATGGCAAAACAGGTACATTTCAAGATTTCATACCGCAACAGGCTATGCACTCCTGTTGCCATCGTCCCACAGTGATTTCTGCAACGATCTAGAAGGCCCGTAACGTCCTGTAAAAGCCCCTTCTGCTTTGCGCTGTTTGAAGGTTTTTCTGACCCGATGCTTTTCTATTTCTTTCCGAGCACGAATCATCTCACGCTCTACGTTTTCTAGCCTTCTTCGCGCCATGCTTACATATTCTGGCGAGATTTCTATACCTATGTAGTGGTGTCCCAAAATTCTGGCCGCGACCAGCGTAGTACCCGATCCTGCAAAGGGGTCGATGATCACCCCTCCCTGCTTGTCATCCATTATAGCATAAATCGCGCGCAAGGGTAGTTCCAACGGAAAAGGCGCGGGATGCAGGTTATCGCGTTCGGGTGGAAATCGCCAAATGGATGTGAGCAGGGCATGACGGGATTTCAACTCCGTGCCTACACGATGATTGCCGATAGGCTTGTAAAGCCAGTAGATTCGCTCATCTACTTGCCAGAACCTCCAGCCTCGCAGGTTGGCTGCAATCATCCTGTCCCAGATTAATTCCTGGCGCACTACCCATTTGGTCCGAGAGACCCATTCGTAGGGATGAAACATCGTGCCGTGTCGCCAGCGTAATTTGTGGTTGTAGAAAAACGACCCGCCGGGTTTGGTTATACGCCAGAGTTCGTTCAAAACTTCGATTTGCCAAGATCGGTACTCGTCCTCGGCGCGTTTGTCCGTCGCACCCCGGTACTTTACCCGATCCACCAACCAACCTTTCTGATTCTCGCCTTTGTTGTAAGGCGGTGAGGTAACTCCAACGTCTATACTATCGTTGGGAATCTGGCGCAGTACGTCCAATACATCTCCCTGGATTATACGATCGAGAAAAGCATCTAACCCGGCCGGCAAAGTATTCACCATTAAGAAAGCTCCTTGTGCAATGAGATCAAGAACTCCAAGAATCCTCGGTTAAGAAAGTCTGCAAATGCACTGATGTTCGGCGCGCAATAGTGCAGCTTTATGTCTGGACAGTCTTTGTAATGCTTGAAATTGAAAGATGCGCTCCGTAGAAAAGTATTTGCGGGCCGTTGCCATGTACCAATCTCAGATTCTGGATTCCAATCAGGAAATTTTCTCTGCAGCGTTTCCCGTAAACGCGTTTCGATACATGTAAAAGGAATCTCTATCACGTACAGTAGACGGCCTTCTGCGAAACCACTTAACACCATTTGCACTTGATTTTTCGAATCCTTGTGCCATCGCTCCGGCGTATAATCCGAGAAGTTTCCTCCTCCATCTAGGCGACGCTTGATCTCGCCATTCTCCCGGCGGCGGACATTTTTGGGTTTAGCTTCACAAACTAGCTTCCCTTCTCGACCTTGCGGGCCGAGCAGCCTGTAACCGTTGTAACCCAATTTGCCTTCTAAAGGTTGGTATCCTGCAATACGAAGGGTTAACCATTCCCGCAAAGTAGACGAATTAGAGTCGTTGAGGTAGATTGTCAAGAGATCGACAAAAGATGCTTCCAAAGTAGCCCGGCTGACTTTGGCCATTTCTTGTTGCAGGGTAGTGCGTGAGGCAGTAGCGTAAGTAATGATAAAATGCTCCAATGTTTGATTCATCTTGCTGATCTACTCCGAAATGATCTTCGTTCCCTTTGCCCGGCATGGATCACGACCCGCGCCCCATTGCAATCTGCAATTGGGCGCGGTCGATCATAGGCGCGAGTTTGAAACCCGCGCCTTTACAAAAGCCGGGGCTTGCGCTACGCGGCAAAGCGGGTACGTCGGCACAGGCTCCTAAAGGACAGATCGAGTTCTCCTACTCCTTTTGAGCCGCATCGGCCAGGGCGACCGCTGCGCCGACCTCCGCCGCGCCTTTGACCGCTTGGCCGACGCCTTCTGCCGTTAGGTCGCGGGCGATGTCGGTGGCCGCTTCGGCGACGGCCATCTGGGCCATGCCACGGACGGCCAACTCTGCGCCGGCATCGGCCAGCGCATCGCTGCGTTCGGCCATGGCTTGAGAAGCCGCCGCCCGGACGACGCCTTCGGCCACTTCGCCGGCGCCCAGATCGGCCACTTTTTCACCGGCCTCGCCGAGCACGCGGGAAAGAGCACGTGTCGTCGAAAAGCGCAAGATGATCTCCACGGCCAGTTCTTGCAGTGTCTCACCTCGCTCCTCCAGGAAAGAGGCCAACACGGGCATTTTCAGCAGTTCCACTACGTCGCTGACGGCCCAAAGCTCCCCGGCGGTGCGGGCGATCTCCAAGCCGATCTCCAAGTCCTCGGCGTTCATCAACCCCATGATGGCGCTGATGGCTTGGATGTCCTCGGAAGCGGCCAACAACTCCGCACCCTGGGCCACATCGGAGATACCGGCGGCGGCGACGATCTCGCTCAATCGGCTCATCCGTTGGGAAACGACGGCAGCATCCTGAGCACGGGTTAGGTCCTCTACGCCTGCCGCGCCGGCGGCGGAAGCCAGGTCCGCGGCGTCTCGGGCTGCATCCAGAGAATCGGCTGCTTTAGCCATCTCGTCCAGGCCCTCGGCGGCCGCTGCTTCGACGGATTCTTGGGCTTTTTGTGTCTCCATTACATTACTCTCTTCGCTCATGATTGTTCCCTCCAATTTGATCGTGTTGTCCGAATCGTCTCCCCGGAGGCATTTGCCCCCGAAGGTCCGCTATTTTCCCGCATGGGCCATTTGGTCAATGCACACGGTAATGGCCAAGATCAAAGCATCGTTCTGGCCGGGATCAACGGCAACGCCGTAGCTATCGCGCACCCGGAACCATCTTTTGGACACTTCGGCGATCTTGTCCCTTCCTGCGTTGATGTGGTATTCGTGGTCCAAGATGTTGCCCTGGATGTCCAGGTCTGGGCCGCCTTTGATCTTGACCGTCCACCGTTCCCGCAAGGGGGTGATCAAGGCTTTTTTGACGACGGCCAGTTGCCTGCCGCGGGCATCCTCGATCTCCATCGTGTCCTTGATTCGCAGCATCCGCTCTTGGATGCGGCACAGGATGTTGCCGTGGGCATCCTCAAAGTTCAGTGTCTTGCGGATGCGCAGTGCCTTACCGTCTACTTTAAACACCCGTTCCCCCGCTTCGTTTTCGATCCAGAAATCGTCGCCGATGGAGATCAGCTTCTGGCGCATTTTATAACGATGTCCTCCGCCTCGGCGGGTTCCCAAGCGGCGATCTTCCCTCCTTTGTTGCCTGCGCTCTATGCGTCTTTGTCTCATCTTTTTTTTCCTTTCCGGTCGGTATACGGTCGGTCAATCCGCGACCTGATCGCGGAACAGAATGGCACCTCGTGGGCAGACCTGGGCACAGACCTCGCAGCCGGTACACAGCAGGGGATCAATGACCGCTTTGGGCCGCCCTGTTTTGGCGTCCAGCTCCTCGCTCTTGAGGATGGCCGGACAGCCGATGCGGAAGCACATGGTACATCCGTTGCACTTGTCGGCGATGACCCTGAGGGGCAACCATTTTTTGCGCGCGCTGGGCAGCAAGGCGCACTCGTCGCGGGCGATAAGGACGCTGGGGCCTTCGGCGTCCAGGAATTCTGTGATGGCTTGGTCCACGGCATTGACGTCAAAGGCCGGTACGGTTTTGACCCGTTCAATGCCCAATGCCCGGACCAGCGGTTCCAGATCCAACGGTGGGACTTCCTGCATCTGCAAGGTGCGACCGGTTCCGGGGTTGTGCTGGTGGCCGGTCATGGCCGTCGTGCGGTTATCCAGGATGATGGTCAGGATGTTGCTCCGGTTGTAGGCTACGTTGGCCAGGGCCGGCATCCCGGTATGGAAAAAGGTGGAATCGCCGATGACGGCGACCACCCGCTCGCCGACGCCGGCCTTGTCCGCGCCGTGGGCTTGCCCGATTCCGGCTCCCATGCAACCGCAGGTGTGGATGGCCGAAAGGGGCGGCAACAAGCCCAGCGTGTAGCAGCCGATGTCGCCCATGACCGGCACTTTGCGTTTGTTGAGGATGAAAAAGACGCTGCGATGGGGGCAACCGGGGCACAGCACCGGCGGGCGGGGTGGCAGTTCCGGCAGGGGAAGCTCCGGCAAAGGAACATGGGCCTCGGCGGGCAGCAGTCCGGCGGCGATTGCGCTTTCGCGGACGGTGCGGGGGTCTAGTTCGCCGACGGCGGGAAAGATATTCTTGCCCTCACAGGCAATGCCCAGCAGTTTGATCTCCTCCTCCAAGAAGGGGTCCAGTTCTTCCAGGACGATGAGGCGTTTCACCTCGGCGGCAAATTCGCGGATCAGTTTGGGCGGCAGGGGATAGGTCATGCCCAGATGCAAGATGGAAGCATCGGGAAAGACCTCTTTGGCGTATTGGTAGGCTACACCGCAGGTAACGATGCCCAGTTCGCGGCTCCCCCATTCAATACGGTTGAAGGGGAAGGTTTCGGCGAATGCGGCCAGCCGTTCGATCCGCTCTTCAATGACGGGGTGTTTTTTGCGGGCGTTGCCGGGGATCATCACATATTTGGGGATGTTGCGGGGGAACTTGTCCGCCGCGGGTCCCGGTTCCATCCGCTCGCCCAATTCAACCGGCGTGCTGGAATGGCAAATGCGGGTTGTCATCCGCAAAAAGACCGGCGTATCGAACTGCTCGCTCAGGTCCAGGGCCGCGCCTACCAGGTCTTTGGCCTCCTGGCTATCGGAAGGTTCCAGGCAGGGGATGCGGGCGAATTTGGCATAGCGGCGGTTGTCCTGCTCGTTCTGCGAGGAGTGCATCCCCGGATCGTCGGCGGTGACGATGACCAACCCGGCTTCGATGCCGGTCATGGAGGCGTAAAACACCGAATCGGCGGCGACGTTGACGCCCACGTGCTTCATGGCCGCCAGTGCCCGCCGTCCGGCGTAGGCGGCTCCCACGGCCACGTCCACGGCCACTTTTTCGTTGGGCGCCCACTCGGCATAGACGTTGGGGTAACGGGCGAAATTTTCCAGGATTTCGGTACTGGGTGTGCCGGGATAGGCCGAGGCGACGGCCACACCGGCTTCCCAAGCACCTCTGGCAACCGCTTCATTTCCTGACAACAGCTTCTTCACAGGCTTACCTCCGTTGAAAGTATTCACGCTATCTCACGGGGTATCGGTCGGTGCGGACGGTTGGGGCATTTTGCCCAAAGGCCGGGTGGAGAGGGGAGAGGAATCCCCTTTGGGGTACACCGCCCGTATCCGCTCCGGGGTGATGACCGCAATGCGCCATACGTTGCGATCTCCGCAATCGCCGTGCGGCGTGCACGTCAACATGCCCGATACACCCGGATAGTTGGTCGTCCGGTACAACGCTTCTCGCAATCCCTGGAGGGGGATGTACAACACGTCTTCATGCTCAAAGGCCACGCGGTCCGCGGCATTCAGAAGCAAGGTCGCCGCATCATACGCATATGCCGCAAAGGGGGTTGTCGGCTCCTGCCCGTATCGCGCGGCATAGCGCAATGCAAATTCTCGGTTCCCGGCAGAAGGGGCACAAAGGTACATGCCGTCGGCAGCCCCGTCGGTCAGATCGCTCAAGTAAGGGTCCAACAGGCCGTCGGTGCTTACCAGGTGGGTATTTTCCAGGCCGGGGAATCTGACTACTTGCTCGATGAAGGGAATCCCCTCTGCCGGAAAGAGGGAGAAGAACAGAACATCCGGTTCGTAAGGAGCGATCCGGCCCAAGACTTCGCTCATATCGGAGGTCCCCGTTTCAATGGATTCTTGTACCACACATGCACCGCCCAATCCTTGAAAAAGGTCACAGGCTGCGTCGGTGAGAGCATTGGCGTTGGGGGAAGAATCGGCCACCGTTGCTAAATTCCGCGCTTTCAACTCCTCTGCGGCGAATCGCGCGGCCAGATGGGCCTGCCAGAGGTCATTGGGCGCCACGCGAAAGTATCCGGCTTCCCGTTGGTCCGGATCGGTCAAGGAGGGGGCCGTGTGGGAAGGAGAGATCATCACCAGCCCGGCGGCGGAGAGGATTTCGGCAGCCGGGATCGCCGAAGCGGAACAGGTCGTGCCGACGACGCCGAGTAGGCCACCTTGGGCAACCAGGTTCATCGCCGCCCGTTCCCCCCCATCGGGATTGCATCCCGCATCTTCTTGCACGAACGAGAGAGGGTATCCTTTGAAAGGACCCCAATCCTCAACGGCCATTTCCAAACCGCGCAGCTCCTCCACACCCAATCTTAGGCCCTCCAGGGCAAGGGCCGCTCCGATGACGACCTCCGTACCCGCGGGAACTCGGACACAGCCCAGGGGATCGTCGCAGATGGGCGGGGCCGGGGTAGGGGAAGGCGGGGGTTGGGTAGCGGTAGGGGCAGAGGCCGTCAAAGTCGCCAAAACTTCCGCGGCGATTTTCGTGGCCTGAGCGTCTCGGTCGGGTGGAGAGGGTCCGCAGGATGCAAGGAGGAAAAGTATGATGCTTATGAAAACGGTTCTCCGCACCGGGGCCTCCTTCCAGAAATCGCGGGCCGTCATTGAGCACGAATACGCGAATGTGCCCGGCCCATCTCAGTATACCATGATCGCCGCCCCTGTCCAAAATTGAGGAGGCAAGGTCGGGCCGTCCGAGTAGGTTCATCGGCCGGGCAAGGTAGGACAAACGCGCTCACAGGGTTTCGCAACTGTAGAATTCGCCGAGGAAGGGATGGTGGCGACTCAAGTCGCTCCTTTCGGGCCTGCGGCCGGGCGTATTCGTGCATTCGCGTATTCGCGCCCGCTTCGTGGACGGCCCGCATTATCTCAAAAAAGGCAACCCCTGTGCCTCTCGGCGTCTCCGCGAGTCGGTAGTGAGGTGTGCGTTGCCCATTGCCCATACCTTGCCTCCACACGATAGACAGATCGGCGGAAATGGGTTATAATGGACTCGGTACGATACTGTGCGAGGGCACAAGATGAAACGGATTGGCCTGTTGCACCACCCCAAGCTGCCTGCTACCCAGTCGTTGGCCGAAAGGATGGCCCGCGACATAGAAACCCAGGGTGCAGCGGCCTGGGTCGGTTCTACTTGGGATGAGGCAGCGGTGCAGGCCGAGATCGCCCGCCTGGATGTCTTGGTGACGCTGGGCGGCGATGGCTCGATCCTGCGGGCGGCCCGCATGGCCTGCGGCCACCGGGTCCCGGTGCTGGGGGTGAACATGGGGCGTTTGGGCTTCCTGGCCGAGCTGGAGCCGGAACAGTGGGCCGAGGCCCTACCGCACCTGCTCCGGGGCGATTTCTGGATTGAAGAACGGATGATGCTTTATGCCGAGCACCGCCGAGGTGCGGAACGGCGGGGCTATGAAGCTTTGAACGACGTCGTCGTCAGCCGAGGGAGCCTGGCCCGCATCGTCCGCCTGGAAACCCACATTGACGGCGGCTACCTGACCACCTACGCCGCCGACGGCTTGATCATTGCCACCCCCACCGGTTCCACGGCCTATGCCCACGCTGCCGGCGGCCCGATCCTGCCGCCGGAGTTGAAAAACATCTTGCTCATCCCCATCGCCCCCCATCTGAGCATGGACCGGGCCATTGTCCTATCGCGAGGGGCTATGGTCCGGGTGCAGGTCCACACCGACCACCAAGCCATCCTCACCGTAGACGGCCAATTTGAGTACGAGTTGCAAGACGGCGACTGGGTGACGGTCCAAGCCAGCCGTTATGTCAGCCGCTTTGTCCGCTTTCAGGACCGGGCCTACTTTTATCGGACGCTCATGGAACGCCTGCGCTGGCCTCTCCCTCCACCGCCGGATGATCCGGAACGACCGTGACCGCGTGTGTTTCATCCTGCACGGGAAAAGTACTCCCGGTGATGTTCCCCCCGGCCATTTGAAGAAATCGGGACGGCAGCCCGGATCGCAGCTGCCGGGATAGAGCGGTGAGGAGGATGTCATCTATCCCGTTGGCCGGAGCGGCGGGCCTCTGTGGGACGACCACCGCTCCGGTCCGGTGGCGGCTATCGGCCTTTTTATCCGCCGCCGGTTTCCAGGTCGTAGACCTGGGGATTGACGCAGTAGGGCAATCGTTCGCCGCGCAGCCCGGCCAGCAGGTTTTCGGCAGCCATCACGGCCATGCGCGTCCGGGTGGCGTGGCTCGCGCTGGCGATGTGAGGCACGATCAGACAGTTGGGCAGGGTAAGCAGTTTGTGATCACGGGGCAGCGGCTCCGGGTCGGTGACATCTAGAGCGGCGTAGGCGATCCGGCCTTGTCGCAAGGCGTCGTACAGGGCCTCGGTATCCACGACCGCTCCCCGCGCCGTGTTGACCAGCACCGCCGTAGGCTTCATACGGGCCAGAGCTGCACGGTCGATCAGGTGGTGCGTCTCCTCTGTCAACGGCACGTGCAGGCTCACAAAGTCCGCTTCGGCCAGGAGGTCATCCAGGGAGCAGCACACCGTCGCCCCCACCGATGCGCCCTTTTCCGCGTCGCAGTGAGGATCAAAATAGAGAACGCGCATACCGAACCCGGCAGCCCGGCGGGCAACGGCCTGCCCGATACGGCCCAGGCCGATGATGCCCAGTGTCGCGCCGTGGACATCATGGCCGAGCAGGAGGGTCGGCCCCCAGGTGCGCCATTTACCCGCCCGCACATAGTCGACCCCCTCCACGATGCGCCGGGCGGCAGCCATCAGCAGGGCAAAGGCCATATCCGCCGTCGTCTCGGTGAGCACACCGGGCGTGTGCCCTACGGCGATCCCCCGTTCCGTGGCAGCCTCTACATCCACGTTGTCAAAGCCGACGGCATAATTGCTGATGACTTTGAGCCGAGGCCCGGCGGCATCCATCAGGTCGGCGTCTACCCGGTCGGTGAGCAAGGAAAGCAGGCCGTCTATGCCGCGCACTTTTTCGCGCAGTGTCTCATCGGGCGGTGGAAGCTCATCAGGCCAGACTTCTACCCGACATGCCTGCCGGAGCAAGTCCAGGCCGTCGGCGGGGATGCGGCGTGTGACAAAAACCTTCATCATACACCTCACTTTGCGATCAATCTGCGCTTTGCAGGTCGGACTCGGTCATCTTGCGCAAGTCAGGCCACGGACCCAATGCCCGGTTTAGGGCCGCAGCACCTGCCCGATGACGCGCAGTAAGGTGGGGGGATGGAGGAGCATGTTGGCGTAGCTGGCGTTGGCCATAGGGCAGGCGCATTCTCCGGCGGCGATGCTGCGCCGCAGGGAACGCAGACGCCCTACCTTCTCGAACCAGATGGGACGCAGGTCGTAGTCGGTTTCCCGCAGGTTGCCCACCGGCTCGGCGCGGATGCAACAGGTCCACACGTCGCCGTTGGGCGCGATGTGGCCGCTGGCCCACCCTGCCAGGCAGGGGATGACTTGGCGTCGTTCCTGCAACACCTTTTTGGCAAGCTGATAGTATTGTGCCCGGAAGGCTTGAGTCAGGCGGGCCAGGCTCCGGGCCGGAGCAGCCCGCGCCCGCGCCGAAAGATCATCGGCGATGGGGGCGTACACCTCCGGGTCTGGGGTAATGGTCCAACCCACGGTCCCCAGCTCCACCCGCTCCTCGGCGACTTCGGTGATGTAGGAATCGGGTTCCAGGGCGGTCAGGCCCTCGATAATGTCCGGGATGCGGTCGGCATTCAGGCGAGAGATGACGGTGTGAATGCTGAGGACCAGGTTGCGATGCCGCCGCCGGAGTTCTTTTAGCCCCTGCCAGGTTTCCATCGCCCGCTGCCAGTTGCCGGGCACGCGGCGGATGGCGTCATGCTCCGCACCCACGCCATCTAGAGAGAGGTTGATGCCCAGCCGGGAGCGAGGAGCCGCCCGGCAGATGCGGTCCACCTGGTCCAGAATGCGATGGGGGAGCAAACCGTTGGTGGGGATGGTGATGACACCCGGCCGACACAGCTCCGCCCCGGCGATGACGATCTCGGCCAGGTCGGCCCGCAGGAACGGCTCGCCGCCGGTGAAGGTCAGGTAGAAAGGGGCATGGCCCAAGCGGGCAAAGATGTTGCGCCATTCCTCGGCGGTCATGTCATCGTTGGGCTTGCGCCACACGTCGCAAGTCCGGCAGCGGCTGTTGCAGCGGTAGCTAACGCTGATGACCAAGCTAAAGGGAAGCAGCCGGGGCCACCCCAGGCGGTAGAAGCTCCAGTAGAGCGGCAATTTGGGCAACAGTTCAAGCATGGTCTATCCCCATGACAAGGATAGCACATCGCCGTCCCTTTGTCAAAGGGGCGCGGTGTTGCATCGGGAGCACCTATCGGTGGGGAATGGAATCGTTAGGCGCTTCCGAGCAATCGGTGTAATAAAAGCAAAAGGCCGTCGGCCCTTGACCGACGGCCTTTTGGTGAGCCGTGAGGGAATCGAACCCCCAACCCGCTGATTAAGAGTCAGCTGCTCTGCCTAATTGAGCTAACGGCCCCTATAGCGTCTCCATTATACCCCGATGTTTTGCCTCTGTCAAATCGGCTGTGGTCGTTGCCGGAGAACCAACTACGAGCGTGCTTTAGCCGCCTCCGGCGTGATGGGGGCATAATGGGCAAACTCCATCACAAAACTGCCCCGGCCCTGGGTGCGGGAGCGCAGGGTGGTGGCATAACCGAACATGGCCGCCAGGGGGACGTGGGCCTGGATGGATTGGCCGCTGCCGTTGCGCGATTCTATGCCGGTGATACCGGCCGTGCGGGCGATCAGATCGCCGATAATGTCGCCGGTATAGTCGTCGGGGGCCGTCACCTCAAGGCGCATGATCGGTTCCAGGAGGATGGGACCTGCCTGGGCGACGGCCCGGTGTAGGGCCATCGCCGCTGCCGTAGCAAAGGCCCGTTCGGAGGAATCCACCTCATGGGCTTTGCCGTCCAGCAGCGTAACTTTGATGTCCACCAGCGGCTGCTCGGCCAGGACCCCCCGCTGCATCCCTTCTCGCAAGCCTCGCTCCACGGCAGGGATGAACTGGCGGGGCACGTTCCCGCCGACGACCTTGTTTTCAAACACGAACCCTGTGCCGGAGGGGAGCGGCTCCACCTCAATCTCCACCACGGCGAACTGACCGCGCCCGCCGCTTTGCTTGACCAAGCGACCTTCGGCCCGCGCCGTGCGGGTGATGGTCTCATAGTAAGCTACCTGGGGCCGCCCGACCTTTGTGCCGACCTTGAATTCGCGGCGCAAGCGGTCCAAGATCACCTCCAGGTGCAGCTCTCCCATCCCGGCCAGAACGGTTTGGCCCAACCGCTCGTCGTGGCGGACCTGAAGGGTGGGGTCTTCTTCCAACAGCCGCTGCAAGGCCAGGGAGAGTTTGTCCTGGTCGGCTTTGGTCAGCGGCGCGACGGCCAGCTCAATGACCGGCGAGGGGAAGGCGATCTGCTCCAGGGCGATGGGCCGTTCCGGCGCGGAGAGGGTTTCGCCGGTGGTGGTGTGTTTCAGGCCCAGCACCGCGCCAATGTCCCCGGCGCGGATCTCGTCCACCTCCTCGCGGCGGTTGGCGTGCATCCGCACCAATCGCCCGATGCGCTCTCGCCGGCCGTTGCCGGTGTTGAGCAGCGTCGCTCCCCGTCGCACCACACCCGAATAGACGCGGAAGTAGGCCAGGCGGCCCATATAGGGATCGGTGCTGATCTTGAAAACCAGGGCCGCCGTCGGCGCATCGGGGTCGGCGGGACAGGTGACGGTTTCGCCGGTCTCGGAATGCTCGCCGACCATGGGCGGCAGGTCGGTGGGCGCGGGCAAATAATCCACCACGGCGTCCAGAAGCGGTTGCACCCCTTTGTTGCGCAAAGCCGTGCCGCACAACACCGGCACGACCCGACCCTCGATGGTCGCCCGGCGCAGGACCGCCTTCAGCTCCTCCGGCGAAAACTCGTCGCCTTCCAAGTAGCGCATGGTCAGGTCGTCGTCGGTCTCGACCAGCGTTTCAATCATCGCCACGCGGCGGCGGGCAGCCTCGGCTTGCAGCCCCGCCGGTATGTCGGTGATGGTTGGGTCGCCGTGGTCGGCGTCGCAGTAGATGATGGCCTTTTGCGCGATCAGGTCCACCACGCCGCAAAAGTCCCCCTCCGCGCCGATGGGCAGCTGCACGACCAGGGGGTTGGTTCCCAGCCGCTTGCGGATGCCGGTCACGGTGCGGTCCAGGTCCGCACCCACGCGGTCCATCTTGTTCACAAAACAGATGCGGGGCACGCCGTAGCGGTCGGCCTGTCGCCAAACCGTCTCCGACTGGGGTTCCACCCCGGCCACGCCGTCAAAGACGACCACGCCGCCGTCCAGGACGCGCAGGCTGCGTTGCACCTCGGCGGTAAAGTCAATGTGGCCCGGCGTGTCAATGATGTTGATCTGGCAGCCGCGCCAGGTGGTGGTGATGGCCGCCGACTGGATGGTGATGCCCCGTTCTCGCTCCTGGTCCATGAAATCGGTTACGGTCGTGCCTTCGTCTACGCTGCCCAGGCGATGGGTCAGGCCGGTGTAGTACAAGATCCGCTCGGTGACGGTCGTTTTACCGGCGTCAATGTGGGCGATGATGCCGATATTGCGGATGGTATTGAGATTTGTCGGTTCGTTCACGGTTGTACCTCTGTTGTATATTGCGTTGGACGCAACAAAAGGGCGGCTCATCGTCCTGCTTGATGAGGCCGCCCCTTCGGTCACTCACTGCATCCAAGAGCGGGGCATTCTACCACAATCGGGGCAAAAGGCCAAATGGCGGGGTCGGTATGGTCGGGTATTCGGGTATACCGGCGATTGCGGGATGGGGGATGCTTACGCCTCCGCCGCCACCTGCTCGCCGAAGGAAAGCAGGGCGCGCACCCCCGCCTCATCGGGGGCTTCGGCATAGACGCGCAGCACCGGCTCTGTGCCGGAGGGCCGAATGAGCAGCCAGCTGTCGTCTTGTAACCGGTATTTGACGCCGTCCAGGGTGCTCACCTCCCGGACCGGGACGCCGCCGATGCTGGCCGGGGCGTCGTCGGTCAGGCGGGCGACCATCTCTGCCTTGACAACGGGGTGTTGCAAGTGCAGATCGGTGCGGGCGTAGCAGGTCGGTCCGGCCTGACGCTGGATGTCGGCCACCAGTTCGTGGAGGGGAACCCCTGCCTCGGCCATGATCTCCAGGAGCAGCAGGCCCATCAACACGCCGTCCCCTTCCGGGATGTGGTTTTTGATGCTGATCCCTCCCGATTCTTCACCGCCGATGAGCACATCGCCCCGGAGCATGTGGTCGGCGATGTGGTTGAACCCCACCGGCGTTTCCTCCAGGGGCAGGTTGTAGCGGGCCGCCAGGCGGTCGATCATCATCGTCGTGGAGACGGTTTTGACCACCGTGCCGCGCCAGCCCCGCTTTTCCACCAGGTAGCGGAGGGCCAGCGCAAAGATGTGGTGGGGGTCCACAAAATTGCCCAGAGCGTCCATGGCCCCGATGCGGTCGGCGTCGCCGTCGGTGGCCAATCCCACGTCGGCGTGGTGGGCCTGCATGGCGGAGACGAGGGCGTTCAGGTAGCGGCCGATCGGCTCCGGGTGGATGCCGCCAAAGCCGGGGTTCATCTCCCCCCGGATTTCATAAACCTGGCAGCGGGTGCGGGAGAGCATCTCGCCGATGCAGCCCCGCCCGGAGCCGTACATGGCATCGGCCACTATCCGCAATTCGCCCAGGGAGATGATGTCCAGGTCCACAAGGCGGCTGAGGTGCTCATAATAGGCCCAGACCGGATCAAACCGCCGGATGAGGTCCTGCCTGATGGCCTGGTGGTAGTCCATGATGTTGGGGCCGCGCCCCTGGGCTTCGGCCTTTTCCAAATAGTGCTCTACCCGGCGGGCCTGCTGCGGCGAGACGGCCCCGCCGTAGGCGGCCTTGAGCTTGAGGCCGTTGTAGCGCGGCGGATTATGGCTGGCGGTGATCATGATGCCTGCCGCTGCCTGCTTTTCCACCACGCTGTAAGAGACGGCGGGGGTGGGGGCGTCGGCGCGGGTGAGCCAAGCGACGATGCCGTTGCCGGCCATCACCCGCGCGACCTCGGCGGCATAGCGGTCGGAGAGGAAGCGGGTGTCAAAGCCGATGACCACTTCCGGATCGCGGCCGTTGCCCCCTTCGGCCAGCACATAATCGGCGATGGCCTGGGCCACCAGCCGCAGGTTGTTGAAGGTAAAGGTATCTGAAATGACGGCACGCCAGCCGTCGGTGCCAAAGCGGATGCTCATTTCACACTCTCCAATATTTGAGCTGCTGCTTCTTCCGGCGTGGCCGCGCCGATGAGGACGCTTTCCACCGCCTTTTGCAGGGCGGCGGCGATCTGGGTATAGTTGATCACGCGGGGGCGGGGCCGGGCCGTTTGCAACTGCTGGTCCACAAAGAGGGTGTAGCCGTCGGTCAGATCCCAGGTGACAAGGGCTGCCTGGCGGGTGGGTAGGAACCCGGCGGCCCGGTTCCACTCGGCGTTGACCTCCGGCGCCATCAGTTGCAGCAGCAGTTCCACGGCCAGGGCCTGGCGGCCCGGATCGGAGGTGACGAGGGCCAGGCCCCAGCCCCGCCCGATGGCCGCCGCCGGTCCATCAATGGCCGGGATGGGGGCGGCGGCCGTGCTCTGGCTGCGCCCCCGCTCGGCCAGGTAGCGGGATGCGCTGACGTGGCTCATGGCGGCTTCATCGGCCAGGTAGGCCTGCCAACAGTCGTCGCTGGTCTGGTAGTTCAGGATGTCGGTGGGAAAGATGCCCCGCGAGACGCCGTCCCGGTAGTATTGCAGGACGGCGATCAGGCTTTCTTCGTCCAAAAAGGGTGTGTCCTCCTCCGGCGACCAGGGGTGGACGGCCAGGTACTGGATCAGGAAGGCGTCGTTCACCAGGCCGGACCGCCCGCCCGCCGGGAAGAGGTAGGGTCCCGGATTGCTCAAGACGCCCGGCCAGGAGGCCGGGGCCGCCGTCATCTTGCCGGTGTTGTAGACCAGGTGCTCCAGGTCGGCCAGGTATTGCAGGCTGTAGAGCTGCCCGTCCACCGTTCCGGCCCGGCGGGCCAGGGGATAGAGGTCGCCGGTCAGGTCGGGCGGCAGCACGTCGCCCAAAGGTTGCAACAGCCCGGCCTGTACCGCCGTGCCCAGGTCGTCCATGTTGAGAAAGACCAAGTCGGGCAGCAGGTCGGGCACGACGGCGTTGGTGGTCAGGAGGTAGTCCAAGATGCCGCCCTTGCCCTGCTCTTTTTTGCGCACAAAGCGGAGCCGCACGTCGGGGTGGCTTGCCTCGAAAGCGGCCACCTGCTCGGCCAGAATTTGGCCGCTGGTGATGGCCCGGCTGGGCGAAAACAGCCCGGTGGTCCAGATGGTCAGGGTGACGGTCGGCGGCGGGGTGGGCGCGGCGTCGGTCGGCCGGGCCGTGGGCTGCCGGGCCGAGGGGGTGTCGGTGGGCAGGCCGACCTGGGGCGTGGGCGGCGCAGGCGTCGGCTCGCAGCCGGTCAGCAGCCCGGCGGAAAGCCCACCCAAGAGCAAGAGGACGACGGCCAGCCAGCGGTGTCGGATGGGTCGCATGGCCTTCACCGGAGGATGGTCTGATCGCGGCCCGGCCCGACCGAGATGCAGGTCGCCGGGATGCCGGTCAGGGTTTCCAGGTAGCTCACGTAATCCCGGGCCTGGGGCGGCAGGTCCTCAAAGCGGCGGGCCTGGGTGATGTCCACCTGCCAGCCGGGCAGCGTCTCGTAGATGGGGCGGCAGCGGGCCAGCACGGTCAGGTCGGTGGGAAAGGTCTCGGTGCGCCGTCCATCCAGCTCGTAGGCGACGCAGACCTTGATCTCCGCAAAGCGGGAGAGCACGTCCAGCTTGGTGATGGCCATTTCGGTCAGGCTGTTGACGCGCACGGCGTAGCGCAGGGTGACGGCATCCAGCCAGCCGCAGCGACGGGGGCGGCCTGTCGTCGTGCCGAATTCGTCCCAGGGCCGGTCGCCCGTGCCCCGCAGCCGTTCGCCCAGCTCACCGGTCAGTTCGGTGGGCATGGGACCGGCTCCGACGCGAGTCTGGTAGGCTTTGACCACGCCTATCACCCGCTCAATGTGCTGCGGGCCGACGCCCAAGCCGATCATCACTCCGCCGATGGTGGGGTGGGAGCTGGTGACGTAGGGGTAGGAACCGTGGTCCAGGTCCAGCAGGGTCCCTTGCGCCCCTTCGGCCAGGATGCGCTTGCGGGAACGGAGGGCCTGGGCGATTTCATCGGCAACATCGGTGATGTAGGGGGCCAACCGCTCGGCGTAGGCCAGGTGCTCGGCGACGATGGCGTCGGCGTCCAGAGGGGGCAGGCCGTAGACCTTTTCCAGGATGGCGTTCTTGGCCGCCGTCTGCTCACGGATGCGCCGGGCAAACTCGTCGGGCGGGTGGAGCATTTCCTGGGCGCGGATGCCGCTGCGGGCCGCCTTGTCGGTGTAGGCCGGGCCGATGCCCCGCTTGGTCGTACCCAGGGCCGCACCGCCCCGCGCCGCTTCTGCTGCGCCGTCCAGGGCGATGTGGTAGGGCATGATCAGGTGCGCCCGCCCGCTCAGGCGCAGCCGGTCGGGGGAAACGTCCACCCCCCGCGCCGCCAGGCCGTCCATTTCGGCCAACAGGTTTTTGGGATTGACGACCATTCCCCCGCCCAGGTAGCAAGTGACATCGGGGTACAGGATGCCGGAGGGGATCAGGTGCAGGGCAAATCGCTCGTCGCCGACGGTGACGGTGTGCCCCGCGTTGTCGCCGCCGGCAAAGCGGGCCACGCCGTCGGCCTGGGCGGCCAGCAGGTCGGTGATTTTGCCTTTTCCTTCGTCGCCCCACTGGGCGCCAAGGATGACGGTGATGGGCATGAGAACCTCCTAAAGCGGATTTTGCATCCCCGGCGCATCACCGGGGATCATGCCAACTCGGTTCCTGCCGAGATCGTAACACGGGGTGGACATCTTGTCAATTTGACTTTTCCCCCACGTTACGGTAGACTATAACCGGAGACCGAAAGATGGACAAAACCAAGCGCAAGGTCCCGTTTCTCGGCCAAGTTTTGCTCGTCCTTTTAGGAATCGTCATCCTCTACATGACGATAGACCTGAGCCGATTGGTCGGTGTCAGCTACCAGCGGCGCAAAGAACTGCACCGCCTGGAAGAGGAACTGGCCGCAGCCCAGGCCCGGCAGTCTGCCCTCCGGGAGCAGCTCGCCTATGCCCAATCGGAGGCAGCGGTTGAAGAATGGGCCAGGGAAAACGGCCTGACCCGCCCCGGTGAGGTGCCGGTGGTCATCCTCGCCCCGGTCGCCGATGAGGTTCAGGTGGGGCGGCATCCTTCTCCGGAAGGCAACGCCGCTTCCATCCGCGAAATGTGGTGGAACCTGTTCTTCGGTCCCTAGACCAAGCGGTAAAAAAGCGGTCTCCCAACCTCCCACGCAAACTTTTTGGCGCGGTTGAGGTTGGATCGGTGTGGAAAAAGTCCTTCAGACCCCCAATTCCCGGTAGACCTGCTCCATCTTGTTCACCTGTGCTCGCCAGCTATACCGGGCCAGCACTTTGGCCCGCGCCGCCCGCCCCAGCCGCGCCCGCAGGTCGGCATCCCCCAGCAGGCGGAGCACCGCCGCCGTGAACGC
>CAZQKE010000082.1:0-25935 GCA_964593865.1 uncultured Anaerolineaceae bacterium
CTATCCCCAAAACCGCGTCACCGACCACCGCATCGGCCTGACCCTCTACCGCCTGGAATCGATCATGGACGGCGACCTGGACGAGATCATTGACGAGCTGGCCACCACCGACCAGGCGGAGCGGTTGCAGGCAGTTGGGGCATGACGGATCGCCGGGCCGGTCTACGAGCCTCTGCGCTGCCATCCACACCGCTTTTCGGCGGTTGTTCCGCCACTTCCGCCGCTCTATTCTGGTCGTTTCTTACCGCGCCGACGGCATTCCCTCCATCGAGACCCTGCGGCAAATGCTAGAAGAAGTCAAAAGCCGAGTCACCATCCACCGCCTGACCGATTACCAATACGTCCTCAGCAACCGCAAGACGGATGAAGTGGTGTTGGTGGGGACCTGATGCGGATCGGCGCAGCGTCGGATCGGGAAGGACGGCCACAGACCGGCGATGTTGAAGCCTTTATCTACCCATCGGCCATCCCGGCAGCTGTCTCCTCCAGCCAGCCCAGCAGCGCCTCCAGCCCCAGTTGGTAGCTGCGCCAGCCAAAGCCGCCGATCTGCCCGATGCACACCGGGGCAACGACCGACGTGCGCCGGAACGGTTCACGGGCATGGATGTTGGACAGGTGCACCTCCACCGTCGGCAGCCCCACCCCGGCGATGGCATCGCGGAGGGCGTAGGAATAGTGGGTGAAGGCACCGGGATTGATGACCAGGCCGTCGGCCCAGGCCGCCGCCTCATGGACGGCATCCACCAACGCCCCTTCGTGGTTCGACTGGAAGGTCCGCAGGGCGACGCCCCGCTCGGCAGCCCAAGCGTGCAGCCGCTCGTCAATTTCGGCCAGGGTGAGATGGCCGTACACCTCCGGTTCCCGTCGGCCAAGAAGGTTCAGATTGGGACCATGCAGAACGAGAACCCGGTAGATCGGCAGATCGGTGGATGGATGCGTCGGTTGATCGGTCATGGGCAACTCCTTGCTGCGGAGTTACTACTCCGCCGACCCTCCCGCAGGCTGGCAAACCGATTGAAATCGCCGACTTTGTCCGACGGGCAACCGGTTTCAACCCGAAACCGCCTCCAAGCCTGCGGAAAGGCTATGCAGCGATTTTGAGCGTTCCCAGCACGGCCAGCACCTCGCTTTTGGGCACATCCCCGGTGACAAAAACATCTCCCAAAGCGCGGGGGAGGACAAAACGCAACGTTCGCCCCCGCCGCTTTTTGTCGGTGGCCATGGCCTGCCAGACCTGCTCCGGGGTGTAGCCCCGATACGCCGTGGGCAGCCCCAGGCGGCGCAGCAACGCTTCAACGCGGGCGGGCAGGGCCGGATCGCCCAGGCCCAGCCGCGCCGAAAGGCGGGCCGCCGCCACCAACCCCACGGCCACCCCCTCGCCGTGGCGCAGGGCGTAGCCGCTCAACAGTTCCAGGGCGTGCCCAAAGGTGTGGCCCAGGTTGAGCACCGCCCGCCGCCCCTCCTCAAAAGGGTCCTCCTCAACGATGGCGATCTTGACTTGCAGCGACCGCTCAATGAGCCAGGGGAGGGGCGCGGGGCCGTGGGCCTCCATCTGCGCGAACAGGTCGGGGTCGGCGATGAGGCCCGCCTTGACCACCTCGGCCAGGCCGTTGCGCAGCTCGGCGGGGGGCAGGGTGGCAAGCACATCGGGGTCGGCGACCACCAATTCCGGCTGTTTGAACGCGCCGATAAGGTTCTTGCCCCGCCGGTGGTCCACGGCCACTTTGCCGCCGACGCCGGCATCCACCATGGCCAGCAAGCTGGTGGGCACCTGAACCAGCGGCACGCCGCGCAGGTAGGTGGCCGCCGCGAACCCGGCCATATCGCCGATGACGCCGCCCCCCAGGGCCAGCACCGGGCTGCCCCGGTCCAACCCGGCTTCGATGAACGCATCGTACAGCCCGCGCACCGTATCCGGCGTCTTGTACGCCTCGCCGTCGGGCACGGTGCAGGCCGCCACCCGGAACCCCGCCCCTTCCAGGCTTTCGGTCACGGTTTCGGCGTACAGTTCGCCGACGGTGGGGTTGGTTACCAGGGCCACCGTCCCCTGCAACCCCCTCTCGCGGAGCAAGGCCCCCACCTGCCCCAGGAGACCGCGCCCCAGGTGGATGGGGTATTCGCCGCCGGGGTAGCGCACCGGGAGCACCCTCGCCGGGGCGGCAGCGGCCAGGGCCAGCACCCGGTCGGCGACCTGGGCCACCGTCAGGCCGGTGGTATCCAGTTGGAGGGGGATGCGGGCGTAGGCGTCGGCCCGCGCGGCCAGCAACTCGGCGATCCGCGCCCGTCGGTCGGGAACATCAAGCAAGGGGCGGTCGGCGGCGGAGGCCAGGCGGCGCAGAATTTCGTCCGGCGCGGCCTGAAGGCAGATGACCGGCCCGCTGGCGGCCATGATCTGCCGGTTGGCCTCGTCCAGCAGCGCACCGCCGCCGGTGGCGATGACCAGCCCCGACCGGGCGGCCAGTTCCCGGCAGAGGGCCGACTCCATCCGCCGGAAAGCGGCCTCGCCCTCCTGGGCAAAAATGCGGCTGATGGGCCGCCCGGCCCGCTCCTCAATGAGGGCGTCCATATCCACGAATTCGCGGCCCAGCCGCCGGGCCACCTCCCGGCCCACGGCGCTCTTGCCCGTGCCCATAAAGCCGGTGAGGATCAGGTTCTCAGAAGTGCCAGGGCGCATCGTCCATCTCCAGGTCGTCAAGGCGGTTGCGGCGCAGGGCCGCAAAGCGGGGGCGCAGTTCGGCCAGGCTGTCGCCGCCCAGCTTCTCCAACAGGGCGTCGGCCAGGACGTAGGCGACCATAGCCTCGCCGACGACGGCGGCGCGGGGCACGGCGCAGATGTCGGACCGCTCGTAGCGGGTGGTCGCCTCCTCCCCCGTCGCCAGGTCCACAGAGCGCAGGGGGGTCAGGGTCGTCGAGATGGGTTTCATCGCCGCCCGCACCACCAGGGGCTGCCCGGTGGTGATGCCCCCTTCCAGCCCTCCGGCCCGGTTGCTGCGGCGGACCAATCGGCCATCGCGGAGGAAAATCTCATCATGGACCTGCGTGCCGGGCCGGGCGGCGTTGGCAAAGGCCGGTCCGATCTCCACGCCCTTGACCGCCTGAATCGAGCCGACGGCGGCCAGCAGCCGGGCATCCAGGCGGCGGTCCCAATGGACGTGGCTGCCCAGGCCGGGCGGCACCCCCAGGGCGACGACCTCAAACAGGCCGCCCAGGGTGTTCCGCGCTTCCCGCGCCTGCTCGATGCGGCGGCGCATGGCCTCGGCAGCGGCGGGGTCGGGGCAGCGGACCTCGTTCGCTTCGGCCCGGTCAAAGCGTTGGGGGTAGGGCAGGTCGGCGGGCAGGTCGGCGGTCACCTCGCCGATCTGGACGACGTAGCTGCCGAGGGTGATGCCGAACTCGGCCAGCAGGCGGCGGCAGACGGCGCCCACCGCGACGCGGGCCGCCGTTTCGCGGGCGCTGGCCCGTTCCAGGGCCAGGCGCAAGTCGCGGTAGCCGTACTTGACCGCGCCGGTCAGATCGGCGTGGCCGGGACGGGGCACGGTCATGGGCGGGACGGCGCGGTCGCGCCAGTTGGCCCAGTCGCGGTTCTCAATCTGCATGGCCAGGGGCGCACCCGTCGTCCGCCCGGCCAGCAGGCCGCCCAGGAAGCGGACGCGATCCCGCTCAATGCGCATCCGCCCACCGCTGCCATAGCCCTTTTGGCGGCGGCGCAGTTGGACGTTGACCTCCTCCTCGCTCAGGGGAAGCCCGGCAGGCAACCCTTCCAAAATGGCCGTCAACGCCGGTCCGTGGGATTCACCGGCGGTCAGAAATCGGAGCATGATCGGCAATCCCCCTTTCCGCAGCCCGGCGCATGACCTCCGCCGGCGCGGGCCGTCCGGTCCACAGTGCAAAGGCCAACGCCCCCTGGTGAACCAGCATCCCTAACCCGCCCACCGGTCTGGCCCCGGCGGCCCTGGCCCGGGCCAGCAAGCGCGTCTCCGCCGGGTTGTAGACCAGGTCAAAGACGGTCCAATGGGCAGGCAGGGGCAGGCTCTCCGGCCAGGGGGAAGCGTCGGTGTGGGGCCACATCCCCAGGGGCGTGGCGTTGACCAGCAGATCAAAATCGTCCAGGGCCGCATCGGTCAGGGCCGGGAGGGAGCGGACCGCCAGGCCCAGGGATCGCATTGCCGCGGCCAGCCGAGCGGCGCGATCCGGGGTCCGGTTGTGGATGGCGACGGCACAACCGGAGCGGGCCAGGGCATAGACGACCGCCCGCGCCGCGCCGCCCGCGCCCAGGATCAGCGCGCGGCGGCCCTTTGCCTCCCAACCCGCTTCCCGCAGGGCAGCCAAAAAGCCGTCGCCGTCGGTGTTGTAGCCGATGAGGCGGCCCTCCCGGACGACGATGGTGTTTACCGCGCCGATGGCCTGGGCGGTTTCGTCTATCGCGTCCAGGTGGGGCATCACCGCCTGTTTGTGGGGCACGGTGACGTTGGCCCCCCGAAATTCGCGGCGCAGACGGCGCAACACGGCGGCGACCTCCCCCGGCGGCGTCGGCAGGAGGGTGTAGCGCCAGGACAGGCCCAGCGACGCAAAAGCGGCATTGTGCATGGCCGGGGAAAGGCTGTGCTCCACCGGCCAACCGATCAAACCGACCATATTGCGTGTTGCATATTGCGCATCGGTGCTCATCCGCGTTTCCTACGTAGATAACCAGACGCATCCATCATGACCGGTTCCGGCTCACCGCAGGCTCGTAAACCGTCGCCCGGACAGGTTTCGCCCGCGGTTGCTATACGCCGCCATAGGTCTTTGCAACCCGGCCTGCGGCAGGGTGCAAGGCGCGGGCCGGGCCGTATGAGCTGAAGTCGCCCCTTTTGGGCCTGTGGCCGGGCGCCCGCGTAGGCGGGCGATTGGCCAACGGCCCGCGAGACGCGATTTCAACCGCTCCTTTCTCGGTGGCCGTGGTGAGAAACCCCGGCCCCTACGACCTGCAAGGTTCGGACAAAACCGGGGAAGGAATCGGCGATGCAATCCACGTCCTGCACGACGGTTTCGCCCTGGGCCAGCAGCCCGGCGACGGTCAAAGCCATGGCCAGGCGGTGGTCGCCGTGGCTGTGGACGGTCGCACCCCGCAGCGGCGTGGGGCCGTGGACGACAAAGCCATCGGGCCGGGCCTCGATCTCGGCCCCCAGGCGGCGCAGTTCCGCCACGACGACGGCGATGCGGTCGGTTTCCTTGACCCGCAGTTCGGCGGCATCGCGGACGATGGTTTCACCCTGGGCCTGGGTAGCGGCCACGGCCAGCAGGGGGAATTCGTCAATCATGCGCACCACCGTCTCGCCGCCCACCGTCGTCCCCCGCAACGCCGAGGCGCGAACCACCAGGTCGGCCACCTGCTCGCCGCCGACGAGCCGCTCGTTCTCCACCGCCGGGTCCGCACCCATCGCCCGCAATACGTCCAGCAGCCCCGTGCGCGTCGGGTTGACCCCCACCCCCTCGATGACGACCTCCGACCCGGCGACCAGCACCGCCGCCACCAGGGGGAACGCCGCCGAGGAAAAATCCCCCGGCACGGTCACGTCCAGCGGCTCCAATCGTTCCGCAGGTTTGATCTCCAAATTCCAAATTTCGCCGTCCAGGTGAGCGCCCATCGCAACCAACATCCGCTCGGTGTGGTCGCGGGCCGGGCCGGGGACGCGCAGGGTGGTCGGGCCGTCGGCGTAGAGGCCGGCCAGCAGCAACGCGCTCTTGACCTGCGCGCTGGCGACGGGCAGGGTATAGTCCAGGGCGCGCAACCCCCCGCCCCGGATGGCCAGAGGGGGCAGGCGTCCCCCCTGACGGCCCAGGATCGTGGCCCCCATGCGGCGCAGCGGCTCGACGATGCGGCCCATGGGCCGACGGCGCAATTGGGCCGCGCCGCCGAGGACGCTAAAAAAGGGTTGCCCGGCCAGCAGCCCGGCCAGGAAGCGCAAAGTCGTGCCGGAACGGACGCAATCCAGCACATCGTCCGGCTCGCGCAAGCCGTGCAATCCCCGCCCGTGGACGATGAGCGCGGTCGGTGACTGCTCTTTGACTTCAATGCCCAGAGCGCGCACGGCACGGAGGGTGGCCCGACAATCGGCGGCAGGCAAAAAGTTCTCCACACGGCTCGTTCCCTCGGCGATGGCGCCCAGGATCAGCGCCCGGTGCGAAATGGATTTGTCGCCGGGCACGCCGATGCGGCCCCGCAAAGGTCCGCCGCTTTGCACAACGATTCGGTTCATGGGGCTGCCCTCCATTTTCTGCGACCATCGCAAGGTTCTCCGAAAAAAGGCCCTGTTGGCCTAACGATCGCACCACGGAGACAGAGGACACAGAGTTTTACATGGATTCGGCCTGAAACGCTTCGCACCCTCCGTATCTCCGCGGTGTGGTCCCCCATAGACTCAATTGTAACACCTTGCAGTGCGGAGGGCAAATCGCCGGGTTTTCGGTGGTTGCCGAAAACACCGTCCACACCGAATCCGCCTATCCCGAAACTTTGCAGTCTGACACTTTTACGGTATAATGACCGAGAGTTCTAGCCGCCGTATGCACGCCACAGGCGGCCAGAGGAGAAACAAATGAGCGCGTCTGGCAAAAGCAAGGCGTTGGAAACCACAGTGGCTACAATCCAGAAACGGTACGGCGAAGGGGCCATCATGCGCCTGGGGGAAGCAAGCCATCTCAACGTAGAAGCCATCCCCACCGGCTCCCTGGCCCTGGACCTGGCCCTGGGTGTAGGGGGGGTTCCTCGTGGCCGCGTTACCGAAATCTTTGGCCCCGAAGGCTCCGGCAAGACAACCCTCTGTCAACACATCGTCGCCGAAGCCCAAAAAATGGGGGGTGTGGCCGCGTTCATAGACATGGAACACGCCCTGGACCCGGTCTATGCGGCCAAATGCGGCGTAAACGTAGATGAGCTTTACATCTCCCAACCGGATACAGGGGAACAAGCGTTGGAGATCGCCGAAGCACTGGTCCGCAGCGGGGCGGTAGACGTCATCATCGTCGATTCGGTGGCCGCCCTGGTCCCTCGCGCCGAGATCGAAGGGGAAATGGGGGATAGTCACCCCGGCTTACAAGCCCGTTTGATGAGCCAAGCATTGCGCAAACTGAGCGGAGCCATCAAAGCCAGCAATACGGCCATGATCTTTACCAATCAGTTGCGGCACAAGATCGGGGTGATGTTCGGCAACCCGGAAACGACCAGCGGCGGCATGGCTTTGAAATTCTATGCCTCGGTACGGCTGGACATCCGCCGGGTACAAGCCATCAAATCGGGAGGAGAAGTGATCGGCAACCGGACGCGGGTGCGGGTGAAAAAGAACAAAGTCGCACCGCCCTTCCGGGAATGTGAATTTGACATCATGTACGACGAGGGGATCAGCAAAGAAGGAGATGTGCTTGATCTAGGAGTATCGCTGGGGTTCATTGAAAAGAAAGGATCGTTTTACTCCTACCGTGGGGAACGGCTGGCTCAGGGGAGGGAAAACGTCAAACAGGTATTGCGCGAGAACCCGGCCCTTTGCCTAGAGATAGAAAACGAAATTCGGCGGGCTTCGGGCCTACCCGAAAGGCCTCCCATCGGCGTACAGGATGGGACGGAGGAGTAAAACGAATATCCGAACGTCGCCGGGTGGAGAGAGCAAAGCCGGCCCAAGACACAGTCACGAATGACGCCGGGGAAACGGAACCGAGCTTATCAGACTGTACGCAGGCCCTCTCACAGAAGAAAAGCTGCTTGCATTTGGTGGGCCTTGTAGTTTTCGCTTGTATGGTCACCGGGCGGCGCGAAAACGCGCCGTCCACACCGTGTAGCAGGGCGCGATGACGCCAAAGAAGGACAGACAATATACACTCATGGAGTGCGCCCAATTCTGACCCATACAGAACCTAATCGGTCGTTGTCTAAATAAGCCAGTATCCGTTACAATTGGGGCAACATCGGCTGTCCCGGCAGGGACACCGTGCAGGGCATTCGCGGCTGTAGTGGGGCCGACCCGCTGCAGCCGCCTTGCATTTGTGGGGAAACGATGGCCGGTCGGATCACCGCTTTGCGCTATCAAAAAAAGAATCGCGAACGGGTCAACGTCTATCTGGACGGACACTTTGCCTTTGGGCTACCGGCCATCGTCGCCGCCCACCTCAAAAAGGGCCAATTCCTCTCCGACGCCGAGATCGCAGAGCTGCGAGAACAAGGGGCCATCGAAACCGCCCACGAACAAGCCCTCCACTTCCTGTCCTACCGCCCCCGCAGCCAGGCCGAGGTTGCAACCTATTTGCGCCGACGCGGCCTGCACGAAGACCAAATTGAGCAAGTGATCGCCCGCTTGGAACGCGTCGGACTGGTGGATGATAGAGCTTTTGCCCGCTTTTGGGTGGAAAACCGGGAACAATTCCGCCCTAGGGGACCACGCGCCTTGCGCTATGAACTTCAGCGCAAAGGGATCAACGCGGAGATTATTGAAGAAGCATTATCCTCCGTGGACTTTGCGGACAGTGCCTACCGAGCAGCGGGGAAAAAGATGCGCCAGTTCGGCCGGCTGGAAGAGCCTCTCTTCCGACGCAAAATGATCGACTATTTGGCCCGACGGGGATTCGATTACGACATCGCCCAGGAGGTTGCCCACCGCTGCTGGTCGGAGCTGCAATCCGCAGAAAAGTGAAAGGCCCTACGCCCACAAAGGGACCGGGGTCTGCATCCGAACTGCGGAGGAAGTCGGTCTACCGAATCTGGCACACGTGAGAAAGGGAACGGGAAATGCATCCGATAATCATTTTCGTCATTACGCTGATAGCCCTGTTGGCCGGCGGCATCGCCGGTTACTACTACGCCCAATACCGAAGCCGCCTCCTGCTGGAAAGCGCGGAACGAAGGGCGGAACGCATCCTGACCGATGCAGAAAACGAAGCCAAAGAACGGCTGATCCAAGCCCGCGACGAAGCCCACAAACTGCGCAAAGAAGCCGAACGGGAGATCAGAAAGCAAGAGCAAGCCCTACGGCGGGAAGAAGAACGATTGCAACGCCAACGGGCCTCCCTGGACGACCGCTTTGAGCGGCTGGACAAACGCGAGCGTGCCCTGAACCAGCGGCAAAGCGCATTGGACAAGCGATACAACAAACTCCAAGCCATTGAAAAGGAACGCCTGGAGGAGCTCCAGCGGGTAGCCAACATGAGCCAAGAAGAAGCCAAAGAACTCCTCCTGGAATCGGTAGCACAGGAGACACGCCAGGACATGGCCCGCCTCATCCGCGAAATTGAAGCCGAAGCCCGCGAAGAAGCCGAACGCAGGGCACGCAAGATCGTCACCCTGGCCGTGCAACGGATCGCCTCGGAACAGGTTTCCGAGATCGCCGTCTCGACGGTTCCCCTGCCCAGCGACGACATGAAAGGGCGCATCATCGGCCGGCAGGGGCGCAACATCCGCGCCCTAGAAAACGCCACCGGCGTAGACCTGGTGGTAGATGACACACCCGAAGCGGTCATCATCTCCTGCTTCGATCCGGTACGCCGTGAAATCGCCCGCGTCGCCCTCACGAAACTGATTCTGGACGGACGAATCCACCCGGCACGCATTGAAAAAGTGGTCGCCAAAGCACGGGAAGAAGTCAACCAGATCATCCGCGAAGCCGGAGAACAAGCCGCCATTGAAGTCGGTGTGCCGGGGTTGCACCCGGAGATCATCAAACTGCTGGGCCGCCTCAAATTCCGCACCAGCTACGGTCAGAACCAACTAGACCACGCCATTGAAACGGCCCACCTGGCCGGAATTCTGGCCGCCGAGCTGGGGGCCGATGTCCAAGTTGCCAAAGCCGGGGCCTTGCTCCACGACCTGGGAAAGGCAGTAGACCACGACGTAGAAGGCCCCCACGCCCTCATCGGCGCAGACTTGGCCAAACGCTACGGCGTCTCGGCCAAGATCGTGAACTGCATCGCCGCCCACCACGGCGAAGTAGAACCGGAATCGCTGGAAGCGATCCTGGTCGAAGCCGCCGACGCCATCTCCGGCGCCCGGCCCGGCGCCCGCCGCGAATCGCTGGAAACCTACGTCAAACGCATCAAAGCATTGGAGGAAGTCGCCAACTCGTTCGAGGGCGTAGATGAAACCTACGCCATCCAAGCAGGCCGGGAAATCCGCATTATCGTCAAACCGGAGCAGATAGACGACCTGGCCGCCATCCAACTTTCCAAGAATATCGCCAAAGCGGTCGAGGAAAACCTGCAATACCCCGGCCAAATCAAAGTCACAGTCATCCGAGAGACACGGGCGGTGGATTATGCCAAATGACACACAACCCACGGACATCAATCCGGAAGTCCGTCGGCAATTGCTGATCTTCCAAGAGAACGAAATTACCGAACACCACATCTACAGTCGCCTGGCGGAAACGGTCGAATCGCCCGAAAACCGCCGGGTCCTGCAACAGATCGCCGATGACGAACTGCGCCATTACCGTGGCTGGCGCAAGTACACCGGGCAGGATGTAGAACCGAATCCCTGGCGCATCCGCAAATACTACTGGATCAGCCGAATCCTGGGCTTCACCTTCGGCGTCAAGCTGATGGAGCAAGGCGAAGAGGACGCCCAAGAAAGCTACGAATTGCTGCGCGGCGTGATCCCGGAGGCGGAAACCGTCATCCGCGAAGAGAACGAACACGAAGAAGCCTTGCTCCAAATGCTGGATGAAGAGCGGTTGCGCTACACAGGCTCCATCGTGTTGGGGCTAAACGACGCCCTGGTGGAGTTGACCGGCGCATTGGCCGGTCTGACCCTGGCCTTGCAAGACACCACCTTGATCGCCCTAACCGGCTCCATCACCGGTATCGCCGCAGCCCTCTCAATGGCCGCTTCCGAATACCTTTCGACCAAAACCGAGGATACGGCCAAGAACCCGGTCCGCGCCTCCCTCTACACCGGCGCAGCCTACATCGTCACCGTGCTGGTGCTCATCCTGCCTTACCTGCTCCTGGACAACTACTACCTCTGTCTGGCCTGGACGCTGACCTCGGCCATCGTGATCATTGCCTTGTTCAACTACTATATCGCCGTCGCCCGGAGCGAACCGTTCAAACGGCGTTTCCTGGAAATGGCCGGGTTGAGTATGGGTGTGGCCGCGTTCAGCTTCCTGGTCGGTTGGGCCATCCGCGTCTTTTTGGGCATTGAAGTCTGAACCTAAGGAGGCAAACCATGACTCAACCCTTTCTCGTCACGCCCGGCACCAAGGTCAACCTGGCCGATTACGATCCCGCCTACAGTGGAGGCTACCGCCGCAAGCGCGACGTGGCGGACCTGGTCAAACGCAACCGCAAGCGGCTGCGCGAACTGCAGCAGGTCCTTTGGGCGGAAGGCAAACACGCCCTCCTCATCGTCCTACAAGCCCTGGACGCCGGCGGCAAAGACGGAACCATCCGCCACGTATTCCGCGGCGTCAACCCCCAGGGATGCCAGGTGACGAGCTTCAAAGTCCCCACGGAGGAGGAACTGGCCCACGATTTCCTGTGGCGCATTCACAAGGCCGTGCCCCGCAAAGGCTACATCGGCATCTTTAACCGCTCCCATTACGAAGATGTCTTGGTCGTCCGCGTCCACAACCTGGTCCCGCCGGAGGTCTGGGGGCAGCGCTACGAACAGATCAACAACTTTGAGAAGATGCTGGCCGACACGGGCACGACCATCCTCAAATTTTTCCTCCACATCTCCAAAGAGGAACAGAAACGCCGGTTTGAAGCCCGCCTGCGGGATCCAACCAAGAACTGGAAATTTTCAATGGGCGATGTGGAGGAACGGGCTTATTGGGATGACTATATGCGGGCCTTTGAAGACGCCCTTAGCAAATGCAGCACCCCCTGGGCACCCTGGTACATCATCCCTGCCGACCACAAATGGTATCGCAACCTCGTCGTTTCCCAGATCATCGTCGAAACGCTGGAAAAACTGGACATGCGCTACCCCCCCTCCTTGCCCGACGCCGACAAAATCGTCATCCCCGATTGAAACAGAACCCCTCCTGCCCATATGGGCAGGAGGGGTTTGCGCTGTGGATAAATCTCACAAAACTGTGGACAAACCCCATCACCTGTGGATAACTGCCGGGAAGAACACACCGGTTTTCCCCAAAGAACACCCACCGTCCAACCGGAAAACCCGACGCGGAAGAACGGCGCAGTTATGCTTCACCCGCCCCGCCCGTTATCCACACATCCCCCGGTCATCAGGCTACCGGAGATAGGGTTCAATGGAAGGACAAACCACAACCTCTGGTACACCGTCCTCCCCAGGACGACCTTTTCCACAAATCCACAGCTCCTACGGCTATGACGAAATACCTCTTGATCAAACCTTGCTCTTGAGACCGTAAACGTACCCTCCCTGGGAAGCGACCAAATCCTGGGTAAAGAGGAAGGCCTGGGGATCGGCCTTTGTCACCACTTTGGTCAAGCGGCGCAGGCTGTGAGACGTACTGACCACGGTCAGCACATCCACAGGGCCATCCCTACCTAACCCCTGATAGCGCGTCAGGGCAAACCCGGCCTTGCGGAGGGCCGTTTCCACCGGCTCTCCGGGGCCGCTGCATACGATTGTCACCTGGACCAGTTGTTTGGAGAGCCGATCTGCCAGTGCCACGCCGATCAGGGTGCCGATGGCAAAGCCCCCCGCATAGGCCAGGACATAAGGCCAATTGTGAATGTCTTGAATCACGCGGCTGACGATCAGGATAAAGATCAGCACCTCCACAAAGCCGGTCAGAGCGGCCAGGAACTTTTTGCGGCGGACGATCAACTGCGTGCGGATGGTTCCCAACCCCACGTCTACCACGCGGGCGCAAAAGATGACCGCCGTCCAGAAAAGGACATTCCACGTTTCTCCCGAAAGGCCCATGTCATCTTTCCTCACTTGAGCGATCTTCAAACAGAGCCAGCACGAATAGGAGCGAGGACAGGCGATTCAGGTAGGCCAGCACCTGCTTGTTGCGTAGCAGTCCTTGATCGGCCAGTCGGACAACCCGTCGTTCGGCGCGGCGGACCACCGTCCGGGCCAGATGCAAGGCGGCACCTGCCCGACTCTCGCCGGGGATGACGAACCGTTTGGGCATTTCCACCCTTTCGCTCAGATCGGCCAGCCATTCTTCTAGATGGTCCACATGTTCCGCCGTGATCCTGTCCGCGAAACGGCTGTGGGCCTGGCCGGCGGCGGCCAGCTCGGTCATCAGTGCGACCAGGTCTTGTTGTACCGCCTGCAATATTTCCCCGGTGGTGGGGGTGCAGCCCAGGGCGCGGACCAAGCCCATCATTGCTTGGGCTTCATCCACCGCGCCGTAGGCCTCCGGGCGCGGGTCGTACTTGGGAATTCGGTCCGGGCCGAGGAGCCGGGTCCGCCCGTCGTCCCCTTGTCCTGTGTAAAAGCGGGCCATGTTTACCGTCCCTGCATTGCTTCAATGATCGTCCGGCAAAAGGCGGGCAGATCCGAAGGTACGCGCGAGGTGATCAAGTTCCCGTCGCGGACCACCTCTCGGTCTATGTAGACGGCTCCTGCATTGGTCAGGTCGTCTTTGATGGCGGAAACGCCTGTGACCGTTTTGCCCGGTAGGATTCCGGCGGAAACCAGTACCCAGCCGGCGTGACAGATGGCGGCAATCACCTTGCCTTGTTCAAAGGCATCCCGCACCAGCCGAAGCACCGCCGGGTAGCGGCGCAGTCGGTCGGGGGCGTACCCGCCGGGGATGATCACCGCATCTATTTCCTCGGCGCGAACCTGATCGGCTGCGACCTCGGCCCGGACCGGGTAACCCAGTTTGCTTTTGTACTGTTCTGCGGTTCCTGTGCCTACGACAAAGGTCTCCGCACCGGCTTCGCGCAGGCGAAGCAGCGGATACCAAAGCTCCAACTCCTGGTAGTTATCCTCGGCCAAGATGGCTACACGTTTTCCTTTCAGTTCCATATTGAGCCTCCTCAGGAATTTTCGCGCTCATTATAGCATCTCCGGGGAGAGACTCAAATTCCGTCCGGGCACGGAATTTGGAACGCCCGAACGGGATGACGTGGTGGGGGTGTACATCCTCGCTGCCGGGTAGCAAAGCCCGAAATTCGGGGAAAGGTTGCGATTTGGCAGCCCTCTCCTTCTGTGGTATAATCGGTTGCGCCGCAGAATTCAGCGTTCGTGCGGCGCAATCTTTTTGGAGAGAGAGCATGATTGAGTCGCACACCGACCTCTCGACACGGGAGGACGGTCCGGCGGCGATTTGGGACAAGGTTCGTCAGATCGCGACCGAAGCCGTGGGCCGGGTCAGAAGCCTGGTGTCCGCCCTGCCGGAGAGCAGGTTTGCACGATCTTGGGCCGGTGCATCCAGAGTGCGCACCGATTTCAATCGGGCTTTGCGCCGGGTCGCCGCCGGTGTCGGAGAAGGTCCTTTTCTCAATCGCTTTGCTTTACATTTGGTCGTCATCTTTTTGGCCGTAGGGGTAGTCGCCGTTACCCAAGTTTCCTTGCCCCGTGTGGATTTGACCCCACCTGCAGCCCCCACTCCGGCCCCCAATCTAGGTGGTCCCGTTGCTTCGGTCCCGACCACAAATCGGGGGGCAAATCGTTTCATCAGCAACAATACCCTCCTGTTCCAAGTCCCGGTGGCCCATACCATCATTGCCGAACGGGACCGGATGGAGGTCATCACCTATACCGTGCAGCCGAACGACAACGTCTTTGCCATTGCCCAGGGTTTCGGTCTCAAGCCGGAGACGATTGTCTGGGCAAACCCGGAGCTGGAAACCCGTCCCGACATGCTGCGCGTTGGGCAAAAATTGCTCATCCCGCCGGTGGATGGCGTGTACTATACGGTCAAGGCAGGGGATACGGTGGCCAAACTGGCCAAAAAATATGAAACCACCGTAGAGGCCATCGTCAACTTCAAAATGAACAACCTGACCGAGCCGTACACCCTAACGCCCGGCCAAAAGATCATGCTACCCGGCGGGCGCAAAAAGATCATCCTCTTCCGCAACATCTACCCCATGGAGAGGGTGGGCCGCCCTCCCTCAGATGCACCTAAGGGGTCGGGTCGCTTTATCTGGCCCACCCAGGGTATCCTCACACAACGTTATTGGAGTGGTCACAGGGCCATTGACATCGCCAACCGCACCGGTACGCCGATTTACGCCGCCGATGATGGCTATGTGGTCCTGGCCGGGCAGGCCACTTGGGGCTACGGCAACCAGGTTCTGATTGATCACGGGAACGGTTATATGACCCGCTATGCCCACCTGCACACAATTTTGGTCCATGCCGGGCAATCGGTGAAAAAAGGCCAGCAGATCGGCACGATGGGCAATACCGGGCGATCCACCGGCCCTCACCTCCACTTTGAAATTATCAAGAACGGCGTGCGCCAGAATCCGGAATCCTACCTGCGCTAAAGCCGATGACGCCGGTGGCATTTGCGGGCCAAACCGTCTGCAGGGTGGGAAATGACAGGGGATTCTTACCATCACCTCCGGGCCAAAACACTGGAGGTCCACCGTCGTCTGTTGGATGCCTACGGCGAGCCGACCTGGCGGCCTCATTTGGACCCCATCTCGGAGTTGGTGAGCACAATCCTCAGCCAGAACACCAACGACACGAACCGCGATGTTGCCTTTGACCGGCTACGAAAGAAGCTGCCCACGTGGGAGCAGGTGCGCGATGCCGATCCCCAGGAAGTCATTGATGCCATCCGGCCGGCGGGTTTGGCGAACCAAAAGGGGCCGCGCATCCAAGGGGCTTTGCAACGTATCACCGAGGAGCGTGGTCGGCTGGAGTTGGACTTTTTGGCCGATTGGCCGTTGGACGAAGCCAAATCTTGGTTGTCGTCCATCAAAGGTGTTGGTCCCAAGACCGCAGCCATCGTCCTGCTTTTTGCGTTAGGGAAACCGGCCTTTCCCGTGGATACCCACATCCATCGCCTGAGCAAGCGGTTGGGTCTTATCGGCCCTCGCGTCTCCCGCGAAAAAGCCCATGTCGTTCTGGAGCGTTTGGTTCCCCCAGAAGCCTATTATGCCTTTCATCTGAACATGATCCGGCATGGCCGCCGGGTATGCACCAGCCGCAAGCCCCGCTGTGAAAGATGCATTCTGCGGGACCTGTGCGATTTCTACCGTGCTGCCGACCATGCAGTGTGAAATCTCACAAATGCGCCTCGGCGGTTTTTTCCCCTCACCGACTTTGACGGTAGACGGAATGTCTGTTACAATGCCTCCTTGTCGGGAATGAAGGAAGCGGACCGATCCCCAAGTCGCTCCTTTCGGGCCTGGGGCCGGGCGTATTCGTGCATTCGCGTATTCGCGCCCGTTTCGTGGACGGCCCGCTTTGGCGGTTTCGGAGATTTGAACCGCGAAGGCGCAAAGGACGCAAAGGAAAGGAGAAGAAGCAAGAAGACCTTCGCGCCCTTGGCGTCTTGGCGGTTCCAACTGCGATTGCCACCGGGCCGGGCGTATTCGTGCATTCGTGCATTCGTGTATTCGCGTCCGCTTCGTGGACGGCCCGCATTATTTTCGAAGCAAAAAGGGCCGGGTTGTGGGGGTCTGCATGGCGTCGGGCAAAGGGCATCCCAAGCCGAACTGCCCGACCGCCGAGTATCGTTGTGGAGGGAAGGAATGGCCACTGGCGGCAGCGGCCTTGCAAAAGGCCCGGAACGGTATCGCCATGAACTGGCCCTTTTGCGCACCCTGATCGCCTCGACCGGCAACGCTGCCGAGCTGAAACAATCCCTGGGTCTCATCCTGCGCACCATCTTGCGGTTCCTGGGCGAGGGGTTTTCCGGTTTGGTGCTGCTGACCGATCCTCTGCAAGCCGGCCTGGAGGTCGTCGTCGGGCGTGGCTTTGCTCCCGGCGAGGTGCCGGAGCGCGTTTTCGCCGACGGCTGTCCCTGCAGTCGGGTATTGACCTCCGGCTTGCCCTATTTTGAGCCGAGCCGGGAAAACTGCCGGTGCGGCATTCCCCCGGATCGGCGGAACCTGTTGCTCTTTCCCCTCATTGCCAACCAGATCGTGGTCGGCGCGGTCTGCATCCTGTGCCCTCCCCACTTTCAGATGGATGTCTTTGACCTGAGCCTGTGGGCCGATGTCGGCAAGCTGCTGGGCCTGACCGTAGAGAATGCCCGTCTGCACGCTTATTCCCAACGGCAAGGCGACCTGTTGCAGGCCCTTTACGCCGTCAGCAACCACCTGGCAACCAGCCTGGACCTGGATTACGTCCTGGCGCGGGTGCTGGACCTGTCCATCTCCGCGACCGAAGCTGCCGATGGGAGCATCTTCTTGCTGGCCTCGTCCGGGCAGCCGGCCCCCTATATTTTGCGCCGGGACCTGACCGCCACCGAAGCCGACCAGGCCATTCAGGAGGTCATTGAGCAAGGGGTTGCCGGTTGGGTGATGCGCCACAAAGTCGGGACCATCGTCGCCGACACATCCCTTGACCCCCGTTGGCACTCCTTTGAAGAGGAGCACCCTCCGGCCTCTGCCCTGGCCGTGCCGCTCATGGCCGATGATCGGGTGCTGGGGGTACTCACCCTGGACCATCCAGAACCTCATCATTTCAACGACCGACACTTGGTGTTGATGCAGGCCATTGCCCACCAAGCATCGGCGGCGATTGAAAAGGCCCGCCTTTACTACGAAGTCAGTCACATGAACGAGATCCTGGAACGGCGGGTTGAGGAACGGACACGGGAACTGCGCGAAACGCGGGATCAATTGATCCATGCCGAGAAACTGGCTGCTTTGGGCGAACTGGCTGCCGGAATAGTCCACGAGATCAACAACCCTTTGCACATCTTGCAAGCGTACATGGACTATTTGGCCGCCCAGGTTGAACCCGATTCGGACATTGCCGATCTGCTGGAGCCGATGATTTCGTCGCTGGATAGCATTTCCCACCTGACCTCCCAACTACGCGATTTTTCCCGGCCTGCCGCGGGTGAGCGCAGTGCCGTGGACATCAACGAAACCTTGTGCAAGGTCTTGCGTTTGGCCCACAAGGAGCTGCAACACAGCCGGATCAACGTACAGAAAGCGTTGGACCCCGACCTACCTCCTGTCATCGGGGACCGTCGTCAGTTGGAGCAGGTTTTCCTCAACCTGATCTTGAACGCCCGCGATGCCATGCCGGGGGGTGGGGTGCTCCGAGTCGAGACCGCCGCTTTGACCGACGCGGTGCAGATCCGCTTTGCCGATACCGGTATCGGTATCGCGCCGGAGGACCTACCCCGCATTTTTGATCCCTATTTCACGACCAAAGCGGACCGGGGCACGGGGTTGGGATTGGCCATTTCTCAGCAGATTGTCCTGCGGCATGGAGGACGGATTTCTGCCGCAAGCACGGTAGGTAAAGGAACGGTTTTCACCCTGACGCTGCCGGTCGGGGCCGATGAGATGCCGGTCCGGCGGATGGAGGGTGATGACCCCGATGCGCACTGTGAGGATACGGAACAACCATGATAGATCTGTTCCCTCAAATCGACGAGTGGTTCGCCCGCGGTGAAGAGATCGCCGTGGCAACGGTCGTGCGCGTCGTCGGCTCTGCACCGCGCCCGGTGGGGGCGTGTCTGATCGTCTCTTCCGAAGGGCGCATGGCCGGTTCGGTAAGCGGCGGCTGTGTAGAAACGACCGTCTATGGGGAGTTGATGGACATTCTGGAAGGCGGCCCTCCACGTTTGCTCCACTTTGGCATCACGGAGGATATGATTTGGGATGTGGGCCTGGCCTGTGGTGGCACGATTGACGTTCTGGCCTGCAAGCTGGAGCGGGATCTGGTGGAAGCTCTGGCTGCCCAGGTCGCTGCCGGGGAGCCGGTGGCGTTGGCCCGTGTGCTGCGGAATGAGAACGGCGAGCCGGGCATCGGTGCGGGTGCGGTCATCACCGGCGACGGTGTGGTAAGCGGGGTTGCAGAACGACCTATCGTCCAACGCGCCCAGGAGATGCTGGCGGCCAGGGCAGAACAGGGGACCATCGTTGAGATTGAACGGGGCTTGGAGGTCTACATAGAGCCGTTTCTGCCACCACCTCACCTGCTCATCGTCGGCGGCGTCCACATTGCCATCCCTTTGACCCGTTTTGCCAAAGAGTTGGGGTTTGCCGTGACCGTGGTGGACCCGCGGGCCAAGTTTGCCAATCGGGAGCGGTTCCCCGATGCCGACGAGGTGCTGTTGGAGTGGCCCGACGAAGCCTTTGCCCATCTGGACGTAGACGAGTCTACCTATGTCGTGCTGCTGACCCACGATCCCAAGATTGACGAACCCACCCTGGCCGCCGCTCTCAAGACTCCGGCGGCGTACATCGGCGCCATCGGCAGCCGCAAGACACATGCGGCCCGCTTTGAGCGTATGGCCAAGTGGGGCGTCACCCGGCAGGAATTGGAACGGGTTTACGCTCCCATCGGCTTGGACCTGGGCGGGCGCACCCCGGAGGAGACGGCCCTGAGCATTATCGCCGAAGTGGTGGCCGTCAAAAACGGCCGAAGTGGAGCGTCACTGCGGGAGACGAAGGGGCCGATTGGGAAAAAGTAGAGGTGGTGGCGGCTCAAGTCGCTCCCTTCGGGCCTGCGGTTGGGCGTTTGCCTACGCGCGCTTTGAACCGCAAAGGCGCAAAGGTCGCAGAGGAAGGTAGACGGCGTGGGCCGGGCACATTCGCGCATTCGTGTCCCGTTCGTGGACGGCCCGCCCGCGATTTTTTGAGGAAAATCAGATCATGGCATGGATTGTTGGCAAAAAGGTGCAACGCAGAGCCGTTGTGGTGCTGCTGGCTCTGACCACCATATTGAATAGTTTGGTTGCGTGCAGCACATCTCCCGCTCCGACGGCGGTGGCCGCCGTCACCCCTACCCGGACACCGACGCAGACCGTCACCCCCACCGTCGGCCCTACGGCAACCTGGACCGCTCTGCCCACCGTGCCTGCCGTGGCCTATACCGCCATCGGTCGGGGATCGCCCACCCCTTCGGCCACGGCGACCGCGACCAACACACCCACCCTGACCGCCACCCCCACGGCCACCCTGACCCCTTCCCGCACACCGACGCACACCCCTACCCCCGGCCCGCCGACGCCGACCATCACTCCCACCGAGACGATCACCCCGACCCCGTCGCCGACGCTGACGCCGACGCCCGGCGTCAGCCCTACCCCCTTGCCCCTGGCCAACGACTCCGACACCGTAGAGCATTATCTGCTCATCGGTCTGGATTCAAAGCACAATCTGGGGGCGCAAAACACCGATGTCATTATCGTCGCCGTCGTCAACAAGAAGACCAAACAGGTTTCCCTTCTCTCCATTCCCCGCGACCTGTGGGTGTACATTCCCACCTATGGCTGGAGCCGGATCAACATTGCCCACAAGATCGGCCACCGGACCGGCTATCCCGGCGGCGGTCCCGGTCTCTTGGCCGAAACGATCCGCATGAACTTTGGCATTCCCATTGACCATTGGGGTCGCATTGATTTTCAGGGTTTCAAAAAGGTGGTGGATGAGGTAGGCGGCGTGGACATGGTCGTTGCTTGCCCTGTCAACCTGCAGTACCGCCCTCCGGATTCGGAAGATGAGCAGGAGATGATCCTGGAGCCGGGCGTGTACCACATGGACGGCGAGACCGCCTTGCGCTATGTCCGCACCAGGCGGAACGGGACCGATTTTGACCGTGCCCGCCGCCAGCATCAGTTTCTCAAAGAGGTCTGGTATCAATTCAGAGACGCCGACCTGATTTCGCAGATCAAAGCGGTGTGGGCCGGTGCGGGGGAAAGTTTCGAAACCGATATGAACCTGTTTGATGTCCTATCCCTGGCTCCCCTGGCCCTGGACCTGGAACCGCAGCGGGTTCGCAGCTTCTATATCGGCCCTCGCCAGGTCAAGAACTGGACGACGCATGAAGGCTGGCGGGTGCTTTTGCCCAGGTATGACAGGATTCGGCAGATCGTCGCCTCCCTGTACGCGCCCCCTGCGACCAAGGAGGAGCAAGTGGCCCAGGAAGGGGCGCGGATCCGGGTACAAAACGGAACTTATCGGCCTCAATTGGCCTTGATTGCCGCCGATGTGCTGCGCTGGCGCGGTCTCAGGGTGGTAGATACCGGTCCTGCGGATCGGCCCACCTATGACAAAACCCAAATCATCGTTTACAATGACAAGCCTTTGGCCGTTGCCCTGCTGACCGACCTGCTGGATGTCCCTGCGGAGGAGGTCGTCTATCGGCCGGATGCGGCGCAGGATGTGGACATTTTGGTCATTTTGGGCCAAGATTACGATCCCTGCCGTTGAGGTGGAGAGTACATCATCGGCGGCCCTTTTGCAAGAGAGCAGCCAATGCTTCCGGTTCCGTGACCGGCGGGTGGCAAAGGGGCGAATCGCCAAAGGCGGGTGCGTCGCAGACATAAGCCGTGGCCCGTCCACCCGACAAGGTGCGTTCTCGGAGCAAGGGGACGGCCGGCGGCGGACCGGGTTCTCCGCAAGCGGCGACCAAGAAGGGCCGGTAGTCGCTGCGGACGACGTGCAGCAGGGCTTGGGTGTCCTCGGCGTCCGGTTCGCCGACGATGGCGACTTCTTGGGGCCGGGAGAGGGTGTAGGCCAACGCCTGGAGCCATTGCCCAAAGCCCAAAGGTGATTGGGTCAGTAGCGGCTGCATGGGGGCCAGGAGCCGGTGGGCCAGGTCGGCGTAGTGTGGTTCGGCGGCCAGGGCGGCCATTTTGAGCAGCACGGTGGCGGCCAGGGCGTTGCCCGACGGGGTGGCATTATCCTCCAGGTCACGGGGGCGGGTGATGAGGGTTTCGTGGTCGTCGCCGGTGTCGTAAAAGCCCACATCGGGCGACCAGAAGCGGCGGATCATCGTTTCGGTTAGCTCCTGGGCGGCGGTGTACCAGCGCGGTTCAAAGGTGGTTTGGTACAGTTCCAGCAGCCCTTCAATCAGGCAGGCGTAATCTTCCAGGTAGCCGTTTAGGTGGGCGTGGCCCCTATGCCAACTGCGCCACAGGCGACCGTTTTCCCCCCGCAATTCGCAAAGCAGGAAATCGGCGTTGCGCCGGGCGATCTGGGCGTAATCGGCGCGGTCCCACGCCCGCGCTGCTTCGGCAAAGGCGGCCAGCATCAGGCCGTTCCAGGCGGTCAGCACCTTGTCGTCGCGGGCCGGGGGGATACGCCGACGGCGGGTTTCAAACAAGCGGCGGCAGGCCCCGGCCAGGGCGGGGCGTTGCTCCAGGTCGGCCTTGAAGGTCAGGATGTTTTTGCCTTCCCAGTTGCCGTCGGCGGTCACGCCATAGGCGGCCATGAAGCGGTCGGCGTCGCCGCCCAATGCTGCCCGGACCTCCGCCTCGGTCCAGACAAAGAATTTGCCCTCCTGCCCTTCGCTGTCGGCGTCCTGGCTGGCGTAGAAACCGCCTGCCGGGTCAAGCATCTCCCGCGCCACATAGTCCAGCGTCTCCTGGGCGATGGTGCGGAAGAAGGGGATGCCCGTCGCCTGCCAGCCGTGGAGATAGACGCGGGCCAGCTGGGCGTTGTCGTAGAGCATCTTTTCAAAATGGGGCACCAGCCAGCGTTCATCCACCGAGTAGCGGTGAAAGCCGCCGCCCAACTGGTCGTACATGCCGCCCCTGGCCATGGCTTCCAGGGTGTGCGTGACCATCCCCAGGGCGTCGTCGTTGCCGTCGATCCGGTGGTAGCGCAACAGGAACTCCAAGATCATGGGCTGGGGGAATTTGGGCGCGCCGCCCCAACCGCCGTGAATCCGGTCGAAGCTCTGCTGTAGGCTGCGAAAGGCGGCATACAGAGCCTCTCGGTTGATCTGCTCGGAGCGCAAATGGACCGTGATGCGGCCCTGCTTTTCAATGGCTTGGGCCAGCCGCCGCCCCCCGTGAAGTAGCTCGGCGCGGCGGTTTTGCCAAGCCTCAACGATGGCTTCCAAGACCTGGCGGAAGGAAGGCAGGCCGTAGCGCGGCTCCGGCGGAAAGTAGGTTCCGCCGTAAAAGGGATAGCCTTCCGGCGTGAGGAAGACGGACATAGGCCAGCCGCCTCCGCCGGTCATGGCCTGTACCGCGTTCATGTAGATACGGTCCAGGTCGGGTCGTTCTTCGCGGTCTACTTTGATGCAGACAAAGTGCTCGTTGAGGTAGGCGGCCGTTGCTTCATCCTCGAACGATTCGTGGGCCATGACGTGACACCAATGGCAGGCGGCGTAGCCGATGCTGAGAAAGATCGGTTTGTCTTCATCCCGTGCTTTGCGCAATGCCTCTTCTCCCCAGGGATACCAGTCCACCGGGTTTTCGGCGTGTTGCAAAAGGTAGGGGCTGTGGGAGTTTTGTAAACGGTTGGGCATGGGATTCCTTTCCGACGTAACTTGGCGTGCATTTCGCCAATGTAAGAACACCCGCCGGAAGGTCAACCCGGCGGGTGTTCTTGCTCCCTCGCTCAGCGTCCGTGTCGGACATAGTCGGGTAAGAGGATGGGCGATTCAACGTCGGTTTCGATGCCTGCTTCGGCCAGTTGCTTTTCCCAGGCGTCCACGTGGGCCAGGGTCAGCTTGCCCAGCGTCACCTCTTTGGCCAGCTGCCCGGCGGCCCGCCCGGCCCGTCGCCCGAAGACCGTCACCTCCAGGAGCGAGTTGCCCATCAGCCGGTTGCGGCCGTGTACCCCACCGCTGATCTCCCCTGCGCCGAACAGGTTGGGCACGCTGGTCGAGCCGTCGGGTTTGAGGGTCACGCCGCCGTTTTGGTAGTGGAGGGTGGGGTAGACCAGGATGGGATCTTTGACAATGTCCACGCCAAAGCGGGCGAACTGGCGGACCATGGCCGGCAGCTCCCTTTGGATCGTGCCGGGGCCGTGGATGATGTCAATCATGGGGGAATCGAGCCAGACGCCCTGGAAGCCGGTGGGCGTGGGCACGCCCTTGCCCCGTTCCACGCATTCGCGGATGATGGCACTGGCTTCCACGTCACGGGTTTCGCGGGGGTAGACGAATTGGTTGCCGTCAATGTTGCAGACCTGTGCTCCCAGGCCCCGCACCTTCTCCGTCACCAGCAGGCCGACGATTTGGGCCGGGTAGGCCGCGCCGGTGGGGTGGTACTGCATTGTGTCCAGGAAGGACATTTTGGCCCCGACGCGGTAGGCCAGGATCAGACCGTCGCCGGTGGCGCCGTAGTGGTTGGTGCAGGCAAAGCCCTGGTAGTGCAGCCGTCCGCTGCCTCCGGTGGCGATGATGGTCGTCTTGGCCCGGACGATGCAATGTTCGCCCGTTTCCAGGTTGAGGAGCACCGCGCCGGCTACTTGGCCTTTGTCGTCCATCAGCAGCTCAATGGCGGGGGAAAATTCCAAAACGGTGATGTCCTCCGGGTAGGAGCGGACCTCGTCGCGCAGGGTGCGCATGATCTCGGCCCCGGAATAGTCGCGGGCGGAGTGCATCCGCTTGCGGCTGGTGCCGCCGCCGTGCCGGGTGATCATGGTTCCGTCCGGTTCTTTGTCAAACATGCAGCCCAGGCTCTCCAGCCAGGCGATGGCCGAGGGTGCATCGCGGACCAGGGCCTCAACCAGGTCGGGGTCGTTGGCAAAGTGGCCGCCGCCCATGACATCCAGGTAGTGGATGGCCGGGCTGTCGTTGGGCTTGTCGGCAGCCTGGATGCCGCCCTGGGCCATCATGGTATTGGCGTCGCCGTGGCGCAGTTTGGTAGCAATGAGCACCTTGACGCCTTGCTCGCGGGCAAGCAATGCCGCCGCCGATCCCGCGCCGCCGCCGCCGATGATGAGTACGTCGGTGTCATAGTCAATCTGCTCCAAGTCCAGTTTGATGTTGCGCAGCAGGCTGTGGCCTTCCAAGAGATCGGCCAGTTCGTGGGGAGTGCGCATCCCTTTGGCCGGACCGACGCGCAGCTCGCGCATCCCTTCCGGCTTGTAGTCGGGATGGAATTTGTGCAAGATCTCCTCTTTTTCGGCCGGCGTCATCATCGGCCAGGTTTCGTGCAGTCGGGCGGGGCGGGTCGCCTCCACCTTTTTGATCGATTCCCGCATGGCGGGGGTGTAGCCTTCCAGTATCATGCCTTTCCTCCACTCCATTGCCAACCGTTCTCGGTTCTCACCAGGCCGAAACGGGCCTGACATTCCTGCACAGGACGTTTGATCCGGCGGTACGCGCCGTTGCCGTCATGTAGCGCGATTCCGTCGGTGATTTTTCGCACCAAAAAGGCTCGCCTTGCTCCAGGTGCTCCTGGATCTCTTGCCGGGTTTTGACCGGAGGTTGCACCCGACCGTCACTGTAGCGGTACGCATCCGGCCAATCGGTCGGTTCGTCAAAGACAAGCAGCAGATCGGCGTCGCTGTATTGGGTGAATTCGCCTTGTGCCGAGGTGCCGAACAGCAACACCAGGTCCGGGTTCAGGGCACGGACCTGTTCCACAAGATTTTCCACCGACCGCCGGTGTGGGTAGTCGTGGGGTATTCTGTTCGACAAAGCGGATGATCCGTCTCGGTAGCGACGGGGCATATTTCTCCCTCTACTCCGGCTCAATGTCGCGGTTGTTATAGGCCCGGCGCAGTTCCTCTTCCGACAGGGCTTTCATTTTGGCCAGTTCCTCGTCAAATTCCCCGGCTTCGATGGCGGCTACCCGTTCGGCCAGGTGCCGGGCCTTGGGGGCCAGGTATCTGCCGTAGAGCCGCCGGGCCAGGATGGCGATGTTGGGCTGGGCCTCTTCCGCCGGGCAGCGGGAGACGCACATGCCGCACATGATGCAGTCAAAGGATAGGTCGGCGACGCGGGCGATGTCGCCGCGCATGGCCGCGGCCATGTAATCCTTGACCTGCAGATCCTGGGGGCAGCTCTTGGTGCAGGTCCCGCAGCCCAGGCACTTGAGCACCTGGGGATAGAGGGTGACCAGGGTGGAAAAGGTCGGTTCTAGCTCCTCCAGGCGATAGTCGGCCCGCTCGGCGGGGTAGAAGGGGATC